>JANLUJ010000220.1:0-15501 GCA_031363425.1 Pirellula sp. | reverse complement strand
GCAAAAACTCGTTGGGGCCTGCAAAAACAGAGATTCTAAAGCTGTACAACCTGCAAGCAGGTGGGATTCAGAAATACGACACCAACATCAAACATGGTACAATTTGGCATCGATTGTTTTCCTTGCTCGCGAGAATTGCGACAACAACAATTCGATCCATCCCTTTCAATCCTTTCCGAATGGCTCCCAAAAACTTTATTTTCAAAAAATCAATGAAATCAATAATGTACTTTGTCTTTGCTGCGATCGTCACCTTGACGCAGCTCCGCGCCGACGACGGACTCAATCCGGCGAATCCTGACAGAAACGTTCAGCCAGGAGTGCCCCAGGGAAAACTCACGACTGGCAACTTTGCCGAAAGCAAAATCTTTCCCGGCACTCGACGTGACTATTCGGTGTACGTACCGGCACAATACAATTCTGACACTCCGGCTAGCTTGATGGTATTCCAAGATGGTCCCGCGTACTCGAAACCCGATGGTGCGTTCCGCGCTCCGATCGTGTTGGACAATCTGATCCACCAACGAGCCATGCCCGTTACCATTGCAGTGTTCGTTAGCCCAGGAACAATCCCAGCAACCAAGCCGGGAGCGATCGATCGAAGCAATCGTTCGTTTGAGTACGATTCCATGGGAGACCGATACTCGCGTTTTCTGTTGGAAGAATTTTTGCCCTTTGCGATCAAGGGGCTCAATGTCTCGACCGACCCCAAGCAACGCGCCATCGGCGGTATCTCCTCTGGCGGAATTTGCGCTTTCACCGTTGCCTGGGAAAAGCCCGATCAGTTTGGCAAGGTGCTGAGTCACATTGGAAGCTTTACGAATATCCGAGGTGGTAGCCTCTACCCAGGGCTTGTTCGAAAAACTAAATCGAAGCCAAAGCCAATTAAGTTCTACCTTCAAGACGGCAAAGACGATTTGAACAATCTTTTTGGCAATTGGCCGCTAAGCAATCAAGACCTTGCTGCGGCTCTAGCGTATGCGGGATATGAAAACCAATTCGTCATGACCGACGGTGGACACAGTGGCACCTGGGGAGGAGACCAGATGCCCAATGCACTGCGCTGGCTTTGGTCGGATCAAGCTGTGCCGGCGAAGCCCGTTCAGGCTCAGGATAGACCGAAATGGAAACCCCATCCCGATGCAGTCATTCAAGAAGGCGTGCCACACGGCAACGTCGAACCAATGACCCCGTGGGAATCCAAGATCTTTGAGAATACCGTTCGAGATTGGTCAATTTACGTCCCGGCGCAATACAAGAAAGAACAGCCGGCAGCGTTGATGATCTTTCAGGATGGCCATTCTTACCTCGATGCCAAGGGGCAGTTTCGCGTACCCGTCGTGTTTGACAATCTGATCGCGCGCGGAGACATGCCACCAACCATTGCAGTCTTCCTCAACCCAGGACACGACAAGTCCAAGGGCAAACCGCAAAGTCCATGGCAGAATTCCAACCGTAGCTTCGAATACGATAGCCTTGGCGATCGCTATGCAAAATTCCTTATCGAGGAAATCATTCCAGAAATGAAGAAGAGTTACAGTCTTTCGAAGGATCCCGAGATGCGGGCAATTTGTGGTGCGAGCTCCGGAGGTATTTGCTCTTTCACGGTAGCATGGGAGCGTCCCGACGCTTTTCGCAAAGTTCTCTCTTCCATCGGTAGCTTCACCAATCTTCGTGGCGGCAACGTCTACCCGTCACACGTCCGCAAGACCGAACCAAAGCCTCTTCGCGTCTACCTTGCGGACACGAGCGGTGACATCGACAACGAGTTCGGAAGTTGGCCTTGGTCCAACCAACTAATGGCCTCAGCGCTGCAATACATGGGCTACGATTTGCGATTCGATTGGGCCGAAGGATACGCACACAATTCAGAACACGCAGGTGCGCTGTTCCCCGAGGCTCTCCATTGGCTATGGCGAAATGAAAAGCATCAGCCAGTTTTGGATACGAAAGGGGATCTCAAGGGGGACTTGACCTTGCTAAAGTTACTGGTAGTCGACCAGTCGTGGGAAGTGGTCGCGGAGAACTTAGGCTTTGCCGATGCTCCATGCTCAGACGCAGCAGGAAACTTTTACTTCTCAGATATGAAGGCACCGGCAGTCTATAAACTCAACGTAGATGATGGCAAACGTACAGCACTCGTCAATGAAGCGGTCAGTGGACTCAAATTTGGACCCGACGGCTTACTATACGGATGCCAGGGAGCAAAGAAGCGAGTGATCTCTCTCGACCCAGGCTCCGGTGCGGTAAAGGAGATCGCTACCAATGTCTCTCCCAACGATCTAGCTGTAGGCGCGGACGGCTTCGTCTTTATCACCGAAACCCAACAACAAAATGTCACTCGCATCAATCTCAAGTCAGGTGAGAAAGCCTCTGTTGACGCAGGCATCAATCGTCCGAACGGTATCGCTCTATCCAACGACGGTGGAACCCTAGCCGTCTCGGAATATGGTGGAGAAAACGTGTGGACGTTTCGCGTGAATGCCGATGGTTCGCTTGATGCCAAGATGCCGACCATGGCACTGCGTTTGCCTATCGACTCTAAGGGGGAATTTAGGTTTAATGAACCACCACCGTATCAATCCGCAGCCAAAGGGGACGGGATGTCCGTTGACAAATCGGGACGTTACTACGTCACATCCGCACTCGGAGTCCAGGTCTTCGACCCGACTGGTCGACAATGCGGAGTTTTGCAAAAGCCCAATGAAGCCCAACCCTTGACAAGCTGTACGCTTGCAGGCCCGAACCACGAGTACCTGTATGTTACCAATGGCGATAAAGTCTTCCGACGTAAGCTCAAGGTTGACTAATGGCGATTGACATGAACATCCGTCGACCGCTTGGAAGTGTCCAATACGATCATTCAGGGCGGGTGGTGTTGATAACTGGGGGATGCAACGGCATTGGAAGGGCTATCTGCGATGCTTTCGTTCTATCCGGGGCCCAGGTTGTATGCGCCGACCTCGATGAAAAAGCTGCTGCTTCGCTAAGCCCCGGCATTGCTTTCCAAAAAATGGACGTTGCGAACGAAACCGATTGTGCGAATGTAGTCGAATGGGCGGTTTCCAAGTTTGGCGGATTGGATGTCTTGGTCAACAACGCTGCTATCCAACCACCTAGTTCGTACGTTCGAGTCGAGGAACTTCGTTCCCAGGATTACGATCGGATGTTGGCCGTGAATTTTTCTGGTTATGTCTATATGGCCAAGTATGCACTAAGGACAATGCGCAGGCAACAAAGTGGAGTTGTTGTTAATATCGCAAGTGGTCAGGCACATCGCACGACCAGGGGAGTCCCGATCTATGGTCCCATAAAAGCTGCAAATCTACTTCAAGCCATGCAATGGGGAATCGAATATGCACGTGACGGAGTGCGTGTTGTCAGTGTATCTCCGGGCGCGATAGATACGCCCCTCGTTCGGGCAAGCTTGGACGCTCAAGGGGGTGAAGCGGAGCTCGCAAATCGTCATCCGATGGGTCGCATTGGAAAACCAGAAGAGATCGCCCACGCGGTTCTTTGGTTGACGAGCGGTGCGGCGTCGTTTATCACAGCCACCGACCTGTCGGTCGATGGCGGCCTACAGGCATTTGGGGCATTCGCCGAGCCATTTCCGAGGCAGGACCTACGGTAGGTCACTCGTGCCGAGAGTGACGCCACTCGTGCTGAGAGTGACAAGGGTGAACAACATCATTGCGACACAAGCATGGCCGTGTTATCTTGCTCGCATAACAGATCGCAAAAAACCGTCCTGTACGATTCAATTTGAATTTGCCTATGCAATCCTTTGAGCCTGAGGCGCTAGCCGAGCCACGCCACAGGAAATCGGCTAGCGCCTCAGGCTCAGTAAGCTCCAAACTTATTTCAATCGTACAGGTCGAAAAAACTATCAATTGGAAGTGGAACTAGAAATGACATTATTACCATCTGGGCGGCTATTCCTTTCTTTGTTGGCGCTGATAGCAGTTGGTTGCGGTCCAACCGAAATCACCTTTACTAAAAAAACGTCCTATGCGGACTTGGTCGTAATCTACAATGCCGAAGTCCAGGCGTTGGACAATCTACAAGCAAAACTAAAGAACTTGAAAGCCGAGTATTTGGAAAAGGCGCAGGGGGAAGCGCTCAAGTCGATGATGAGTTCGCTTGAATCGGCAGGCAAACAAACAATCCCAAGCAACCCCAATGACGCATTGGATCGAGCCATCTCAGCCGCAGAGGCCCAGGCGGATCTGCTCAAAAAGCTTGACGCGTCATCCGGCTCGAAATCACCAACAGCCAATTCTGAGTATCCGGAAGAATGGAAACGCAAGCTAGCGGATCTCGATGCTGAGATTGCAGCACAGCAGGAGCGAGTGAATCGAGCACGCGAAGCGCGCGATGCAGCCGAAGCCAAGTGAGCCGCTGGCAGCTAGGTCATTCTGCGATCAATTCCGCACTCTAATCGGGTTGAATATTTATCAATCTGGTCCAATATTTATGGACCATATTTATCATTCTTGTCCACTGATTATCTTCGTCGCGAGTTCACCAACGCGTATGATTCCTGGCTTTATCACTCGAGCGTTAATCCCGCGAAGGTTGAGCGATCGTCCAACTTCGGAATTCACAAACTTCATCGCGTCTAAACCAAATCGTTCTACGAACTTTTTGCATCCGGTGTGAGGTTGCGACGTGACTTCAATAATTGCGTTGCCCAAAGCGAGCTTGGTTCCTGGAGGCAAGTTCTTTCCGCTCAAATCCAAGTCGATGTAGAGTTGGTCACCAGCCAAGGGCCATCGATCACGCGATTGAGCGATCCAATCGATGGCCCTCGCATTCATGATGTTGAGCTGCATGTCCGGATGAGAAGTGCCGTCTGACGTTCGAGAACTACCCTTCACCTTCCAATTGTCCCCCACCAGGCCTTCGACCATATCGAGTTCACCGACATCGAGAACTTCGCGAAGCAAAATGTCCGGCCGGCGCACAATCAACCTAAGTGCACCAAGGTTCGTTGGTGAATGCCGAATATAGTCCAATCCTGCCTCGAGCTCAGACATGTTGCGAGGGGAAAAGTCATTCATGAAAAACTCACTCGATTGAAAAATCTCTCCAAAGCGGACGACCCATTGGTGGTTCATCCGAGATCGAAATGGCTCGATCAATCAACTGCATTGCCCCACGCGAATTGTCCTCATCATCGCACAGAATATCGAGAATGGGTTGCCCGGCAGATATCGATGCGCCGATTTTACAACGCATTCGAATACCTACAGAGAAATCGATAGCTGCACCTGCTACCATTCTACCACCACCCATTGCGATGATCGCTTGGCCAAGGAGTTGGCCGTCAATGGATTGGAGGTAGCCAGTGGACTTGGAAATCACGGGTTGGCTGCGACCAATGTGTCGCACGGCCAGTGAACCGCCTTGAGAGTGGACCATGCGTTCGAATCGCTCCATGGCTGCGCCGTTATCCAGAAGTCTGCCGAGACGAAGGCGAGCATCATCGAGATGGGATTCGCGGTGGGTGCTCAGAAGCAATCTAGCTGCGAGTTCGATGGTCAGTTCACGCACATCGACGGGTCCTCCCCCTTGCAACACGGCGATGGATTCATCCACTTCGCATGCGTTGCCAACCATTTCACCTAAGGGTTGTGTCATATCGGTGATGAGAGTCGTGGTTAGGACGCCAGCGTTCTTTCCTACTCGCATCAGCGAAGCAGCAAGTTGTTCGGCGAGTTGTTCGGACGGGAGAAAAGCTCCGCTGCCAAACTTCACATCCAGTACCAACGCATCGAGCGATTCCGCAATTTTTTTGGACATGATGCTGGCGGTGATCAACGCTATCGAAGGGACTGTCGCAGTGACGTCACGAAGTCCATAAAGTTTTTTGTCGGCCGGGACGAGAGTTTCAGTCGCCCCAGTGATAACGCAGCCGATGCTGTTTAGTTGGCGATGGATTTCAGATTCGGAAAGGTTTGTTCGAAAGCCATCGATCGCTTCCAATTTGTCAAGCGTTCCGCCAGTGATGCCGAGTCCCCGGCCACTAATCATGGGGACATGCAATTCACAACAAGCAAGAAGTGGGGACAAAATGAGGGACGTTTTGTCTCCGAGGCCTCCCGTAGAATGCTTGTCGACGCGAGGCGCATCGCCGGCCTTGTCCAGTTTTGCGCCGCTCGCAATCATTGAATTGGTTAAGTCCGAGATCTCTCGATCGGACATCCCATTGAGGAGAATGGCCATTGCAAGTGCCGACATTTGGTAATCGGGTATGGCACCGCGCGCATAACCATCGATCATAAACTCGATTTCCTCGCTCGATAACGGTTGCCTATCTCGTTTGTTGGCAATGACGACTGCGGGAATCATGTTTGTGGCAACCAAATTGGAATCTATGGAGTAAACTACATGGAGGACTAACCGTGGCAGCTCAATGTAGCCGATCGCTCTCCAACCGCCGCTCCTTATGATAACCTATCGGCAGTTAGGCGATGGGCCGATTTAACCATACCTAGCACGACGCGAAAGCTAGTGATTCCAGCTTCCAATTCACTAGCTCGCGCGTCGTGCTACTGGTACTTTTCAGCCTGACGGTTGCCTTAGCAGATCGATTCGAGTTGCGTTTGCGGTTGAATCATGAAAATAGCAAGTTAGGAATAGGTGAGCGAATGTTCTTATTTTGTATGCGTAAGCGATTCGATATTTTGGTAATTTTGGCGGTTTTTTCATCGCAGACTTTAATGGGCTGCTTGCTCAATGCTCAAGAGGTTGTGGATGTCGCAAGGTTGAGCTCAGCCAAAGAGCAGGCGCGCGGTTTGGCTTTTGCGTTTCAATCAGCTGCATCGAAAATGATGCCGTGTGTGGTGACCGTTCTTGCAAAGCGATCCGATGTGAACGAAACGCTAGACGACTTGGACTTGTTGGACGAGGATTCCCTTGCGGACTTCAATATCGGGTCGGGAGTCATCATTTCAGTGGACGGGTTGTGTGTTACCAATCATCACGTGATCAAGGGCTCTAAGGGTATTCGCGTTAAATTGGCAGATGGTCGAGAGATGTCAGGCAAAGACGTTCTCTCAGACCCATCTAGCGACATCGCCATATTTCGCATTTCTACCAAAGAGCCCCTATCGGCTGCTAAACTCGGAAACTCGGATGCGTTGACGATTGGGGACTGGGTGATGACCATCGGAAGTCCGTTTGCACTGGATCAAACAGTAAGTGTTGGGATTATCAGCAGCAAAGGACGAACGATTCGAGGATTACTAGAAGGGCAATTGCTTCAGACCGACGCAACGATCAACCCAGGCAATTCGGGTGGTGCGCTACTTGATTTAAATGGTGAACTGGTTGGAATCAATACTGCCATCCCAACGACAAGTGGCCAATTTCAAGGAATCGGCTTCGCAATCCCGGTGAGGAGAGTTCAATGGATCACCAATGAGCTCATTGAGTTTGGCCGGGTCCGTCGGGCAAAACTTGGCGTCAGGGTAGAGCCAATACCGCAATACTTAGCAGAGGAGTTAAAAATACCGGTCCGTGGTGGGGTTCAGCTAACCAAAATGACGGCGGACTCTCCAGCAACCAAAGCGGGAATGGAAATCGGGGACATCATTTTGGAATTGGCGGCCCAGAAAGTCTTTACTCCGCAGGATTTTCAGAGTCTGGTGGAGCAATTGCCCGCTGATCGCTCCTATCCCATTAAGCTGATGCGCGACGGGAAGTTGATTACGTTGGAAATTCGGCCCGTTGTAAAAGAGTAGTTTCATCGCAATTCCGCGAGCAGGCGATTTTTTTTGGCGCAGATCTAAGATTTCATATAAATTCTAAATAATCGAAAGTGTCGATTGTGGGTAATACGGTCGCTATTTGACTTGCCTAACTACACAAGTTGTTTTGAATAGTAAAAACAGGAAAAACAGGGAAATTTTTCCTAAGGATCTTCCCTAACAGATTCTCCAAGCTAAACTCGGGGGCATAGTTTAGGACGTGGGAACAAGGGATTGCTTTTCGTTCGGTGGTATCTTTTACTACGGGACATCCTGATCTACTTTGATAAGCAACGTCGAATTACACCCGCCACATCTTGTTTGTGGTGGACTAGGTAAGTGGTTAACTGGCCGTGTGGCCAAATTTTTTATTACTTCGAGGAGACTACAATGAAGTTTCGCCCAGGTTTTGCCCTTGGGCTGGCCACAATGTTGTTTGGGGCCAGTAGCGTTTTAGCGGATGATTGCGGTTGCGGTAGTGGTGGTTCCACTATGATGGCAACTGGCTCCGGTAGCGTTGTCAGCGGTATGGTTGTTGGTTCAAGTGGAGACATGGGCGGCTGCGGCGCTCAAATCAGTTACGTTGAAAAGACCATCATGGTCCCAACTCAAGTAACCGAAATGAGAACGGTCAACAAGACTGCCTCCAGAAACGAAGCGCGAACGCGAACCTACACCGTAACACGTCAAGTGCCACGCACTGAGACCAAGACCAACACGACCACCGTGATGGTTCCAAAGCAAGAAACGAAGCAAGTTCAGTACACCGTGAACCAAGCTGTTTCGAGCCAAGTCGAAGAATCGTACCAAGTCAACGTTGCAAGCACGGTTTCGGAACAAGTTCCATACACAGTCAATGAAACCGTTTACAACGATGTTGTTCAAAACTATACAGTTCAAGTTCCTTCAACCGTTGTTGAACAACAATCCTACCAAGTCGCTGTTTGCAAAACTGTACAAGACGTACAGAACTACAATGTGACAGTTCCTTCGACCGTTAACGAAACCGTTAACTACACCGTCCAAGTTCCACATTACGTTGATGTCGTTCAGACCTACAACGTAACGGTGCCTGTAACAACACAAGAACAAGTTGCCTACACAGTTCAGGTTCCAGTCTATAGCGACGAACAAGTTCCTTACACGGTTCAAGTTCCTGTCTACACAGACGAAGTTGTTTCGACAACAGTAAAGGTTCCCTACACCGAACAGCGAACTGGCTCACGCCAAGTTTGCCGCTCGTATCCAGTTCAAAGCTCGCGAACTGTTACTAAAGATATGGGTTCGTACCAGACCGTAACGGAAGAAGTTCCAGTTGCAAGTGGATGTGGCGTTGCTGCTTCCTCGGGTTGTGGTTGTGGTGCTCCAGCCGTTTCGTCCGGTTGCGGATGTGCTGCCCCAGTTGCTTCCTCCGGTTGTGGTTGTGGAGCCCCTGCTGCTTCGTCCGGATGCGGTTGCGGATCCTCCGGCATGGTAGCAAGCGGTGGTTGTGGCGGCGGTTGCGCTCCTGCAATGTCGACTCGCACGGTTTGCAGAAAAGTTTGGGTTCCAAACGTTGTAACGGAAGAAGTTCCTGTAACAACCATGCAAAGCCAGATGGTTGACGAGCCGTACACCTTCACGGTTTCTCTTTCCCGAGACGAAGTTCGTCAAAGCACTGTCAAGCGAGTTAGCTACACGACTGAGACCAAATATCGCACGGTCAAGAAGTGCAGCATGACCACCGAAACCAAGCAACGAACGGTTAACAAGGTTTCGTACACAACAGAAGCTCGTCAAAGGACTGTTAAGCAGTGCCAAATGCAAACAGAAACTCGTCAACGAACCGTTGCCAAGACTGTTTACAACACTGAGACCCGTCAACGTACTGTTAACCGAACAGTTACCGAAATGGAAACTCGCACACGTCCAGTTAGCCGAACGGTCATGAACACAGAAGAACGAACACGAACCGTTAAGGTTCCAAGCGTTGTTCAGAAGCAATTGACACGTACCGTTAACAAGACCATCTACACACCAGAAACCCGTACCCGTACGAAGACTGTTGTGAACATGGTTCCACAAACCATGACCAAGGACGTTGTAACCACGGTAATGGTTCCAGAACAACGAACCAACACCTACAACGTAACCGTCTACGACACTGTGAACGAAGAGAAGACAGACACATACAACGTCTGTGTTCCTTACACGACAACAGAAGAAGTTGCTGTAACCGTCTGCAAGATGGTTCCACAAACTGTTACCGTTCCTGTAACCACCTATGTCGGTGGTGCAGCAATGGGTAATGGCGGTGCTATCAGCGGTAGCGCTTGCGGCGGCGGATGCGGCGCTCCAGCTGCATCGTCGGGTTGCGGATGTGCGGCTCCGGCAGTATCGTCTGGTTGTGGTTGCAAGTAGTCGGTTTTGACCTTTTGAGCTAACGGCGATTGCCAAACGCGAAATAGGTCAAGAAATTGAAAAAATCTAAAACGGTCCGTGCGAGGTAACTTGCACGGGCCGTTTTTCTTTTGTCCGCTCAAGCTACAATGGATTCCCCGTAGTGATTCGTCCAACTTCGATTTTAGTTTGAGCCGCATTCGCTAGCTGCGTTTAGGCGACCGGCAGGTTTAACCCTACCTTAGCACGACGCGCAAGCTAGTGATTCCAGCTTCCAATTCACTAGCTCGCGCGTCGTGCTACTGGTACTTTTAAGTCTGCCGGTAGCCTTATAGAATCGCAGCTAACGCTTGCGGCTTAACCCTACTGTGCCACGGCTTGCTAGCAAGCAGAGGCAATATCGCCTACAAAATAACCTCTACTCGTGCCAGCTATGACAACCCAAAAGAGACTAACCGATCCGTTCGGTTCCCGCGATTTGTTTCAGGCTCCTCAAGGCCAACTCGGAATTTATCGACTTGCGAAACTCGAAAAAGATGGAATAGCGCCTGTCTCTAAGCTCCCTTTTTCCATTCGCGTTTTACTCGAAGCAGTCTTGCGAAATTGCGATGGCTATCAGGTTTCTGAAGCTGACGTGATCAATCTCGCTCAGTGGAATGCAGCTAAGCCTGCTGAACTCGAGGTTCCATTCAAAGCAGCTCGAGTCGTTCTGCAAGACTTTACGGGGGTGCCGGCTGTTGTCGATCTTGCTGCCATGCGAGATGGCATGAAGACGTTAGGCGGTGACCCGAAGAAAATCAATCCTCTCATTCCAGTGGATTTGGTCATCGATCACTCTGTTCAAGTCGATTATTTCGGAGCCGCCGACTCCCTCGCTCGCAATGTCGAGGTCGAATTCGAACGCAACAAGGAACGTTACGAATTTCTTCGCTGGGGCCAGCAAGCTTTCAACAACTTTCGCGTAGTTCCTCCTAATACGGGCATTGTCCATCAAGTCAACTTGGAGTTTCTGGCCAAGGTCGTATTCACAGGAATAGACCACGCTGGCCCAGTAGCCTATCCCGACACGTTGGTTGGAACGGATTCACACACAACGATGATCAATGGCTTGGGAGTACTTGGCTGGGGCGTTGGTGGTATCGAGGCCGAAGCCACCATGCTTGGACAACCTCTGTACATGCTAATGCCAGAAGTAGTTGGAATGAGACTGCTTGGAAAACTTTCGCCAGGCTCGACCGCCACAGACCTTGTTTTGAGAGTTACAGAAATCTTGCGCAAAGAAGGGGTCGTCAACAAGTTTGTGGAGTTCTTTGGCGAAGGCGTTTCTCGTATGTCGCTCGCCGACAGAGCCACTATCGCAAACATGGCTCCTGAATACGGCGCGACCATGGGCTTTTTTCCGGTCGACAAGGAGACGCTCACATACATGCGTCGAACCGGTCGTACGGCGGATGAAATAGAATTGGTAGAGCGATATTGCAAAGAGCAAGGTTTGTTCCGAGTTGATGGCAGCCCAGACCTTACCTACACCAAAGTGGTGACGCTCGACTTGAGCAGTGTCGAACCTTCCCTTGCAGGTCCAAAGCGACCTCAAGATCGAGTCTCACTTGCGTCGCTGAAAGATTCGTTTGGTAAGGCGCTTTCAGCACCGATTGCTGAACGAGGTTTTGGCCTAACACAGCAACAATTGGCCTCGACCGCAACCGTAAGGGACAACGGACACAGTTGCGACATCGGGCACGGTTCAGTGGTCATTGCGGCAATCACATCTTGCACCAACACCAGCAATCCATCCGTAATGCTTGGGGCCGGGTTACTGGCGAAGAAAGCAGTTGCTCGTGGTCTAACGGTAAAGTCCTTCGTGAAGACAAGTTTAGCGCCAGGCTCTCGCGTGGTCACCGATTATCTTGAAAAGGCGGGGTTACTCCATCCACTTCAGCAGCTTGGATTCCACGTGGTTGGCTACGGTTGCACGACGTGTATCGGCAATAGCGGACCTTTGCCAGAGTCCGTTTCCAACGCGATCAATGAGGGAAACTTAGTCGCAGCCGCCGTACTCAGCGGCAACAGGAACTTCGAGGGTCGAGTGAATCCGCATACGCGCGCAAATTACTTAGCTAGCCCCGCTCTCGTGGTCGCCTACGCAATCGCTGGTACAGTTGAAATCGATTTCGAAAGTGAGCCCATCGGACATGACTCCGATGGTAAGCCAGTTTACTTTCGCGAAATCTGGCCGACCCAAGAAGAGATCGAACGAACGATCGAACAAAGTGTTCAACCCGAGATGTTTACGAAACTTTACTCAAGCGCTTTCACCTCGAATGAGACTTGGAACGCAATCCCCATCACTCCGGGTGAGCTCTACCGATGGGACGAAAAGAGCACCTACATCCAGCGACCGCCGTTCCTTGAGGGAATCACGACGAACGAGGGAACCATCGCACCGATTCGAGCCGCCAGCATTCTTGCCGTCTTAGGCGATTCGGTTACGACCGATCATATTTCGCCAGCAGGTTCGATTGCAAAGGATGGGCCAGCCGGTCGATTCTTGATTGAGAATGGAGTTCATGCACGCGACTTCAATAGCTATGGGGCTCGTCGTGGCAACGACCGCGTTATGGTTCGTGGTACCTTTGCCAACATCCGCATTCGCAACGCGATGACACCTGGCATCGAGGGTGGCGTTACCAAGTACCTGCCAACCGGCGAGCAATTGAGTATCTACGACGCTTCGATGAAATACCAAGCGAGCAAAACCCCACTCGTGATTTTAGCCGGTTCGGAATATGGAACTGGTTCGTCGCGTGACTGGGCAGCTAAGGGGACGCTTTTGCTTGGGATTCGCGCTGTGATTGCCGTTTCATACGAACGGATCCACCGAAGCAATTTGGTGGGTATGGGTGTGCTACCGCTCCAATTCCTCGAGGGACAGTCAGCCCAAAGCCTTGGTCTCTCAGGTGAAGAAACGATCGATATTCCTTCGTTAAGCGATCGGCTTCAACCTCGAAGCATGGTTGCTGTTATTGCAACGAAAGCAAATGGAGCCAAGCAATCTTTTGAGGCGCTCGTTCGTATTGATACTCCTGTTGAAATCGATTATTACCGAAATGGCGGCATCCTGCCCACCGTCCTTCGCAAGCTGGCGGAAGCTTAGAGCTGTATGGGAAAACGAAAACGTCCAACCATTACGATTACGAAAATAGCGATCGCACTCGCGGCCGTTACAACCGTGATGGCAATGACAGCGTCTGGTACCGTAGTCGCAACTGGAGGTCGTTATTTCGCTGAAAGAATACATATGCTTGCATTGGGCATAATGCTGCTCGCATATTTGTTTCTTGTTGTTGTACTCATGGCTTTCAAGCCACAACCAGTTGTTTCTCTCAGTGTCATTGAACAAGAACAAAGCCTGATGGTTTCGCCCTGTGGTCGAGAGGGCTACATCGTGCTTAATCAATCGCGCATTGACCGATCCGCACTGAATACATTTGAAAAGATCCCAAAGCGAACTCGAGCCATGATCCGCATCATTGTCGCAAGAGACATTTCAGTTCCCGCCGATTTTTTGGATTCGCTCGTTCTATTCCCTAACTTGTCTTTGTTAGACCTGCAGGGATCGACGGTGCCACCCGAATTTTGGCTGAGTTTGGAAGAATTGCCGAATGTGACGCATGTCCTCGCGACTAACGCTATTCCTGCCGAGTTTCTTCGAAACATCTCAATATCCTTGCCCGAGGTCAAGTTCTGGATGGGCCACACCAGAAATTTGGTTATTGGTTCGAATGCCGCTATGAAACCAAATGGTATCTGAAATGAATGACTTGCGACCTGCAACGGTCTATCTGATCGGCGCTGGGCCAGGTGATCCAGGCTTGATCACGGTTCGGGGTGCGGAATTGATTGGTCGGGCTGATGCAATTCTCTACGATGGATTGGCAAACGATGCATTGCTAAGTTACGCGGCCAGCCATGCAGAAAAAGTTTGCGTCGGCAAACATGGCCATGGGGGCATGTGGTCGCAATCGCAGATTGACGACGAAGTCGTGCGGCTCGCCAAAATGGGCAAGTCAGTCGCGAGGCTCAAAGGGGGAGATACTGCCATCTTTGCCCGTACCGCCGAGGAAGTTGATAGACTCGTACTGGAGGGCATACCTTATGAGATCGTTCCTGGCATCACCGCGGCCCTGGCGGCAAGTGCTTATACCGGGATCCCGATTACGCATCGAGATTGGTCGTCTGCGGTAGCCTTGATCACAGGGCGAATGCAACCAGCCGATGGCAACGAGGACGCAGAGGAATCACTCGATTGGAATGCACTGGCGAAATTCCCTGGAACACTGGTGCTCTACATGGGAGTCACCACTGCCTTGAATTGGAGCAAGAAGCTAATCGATGCGGGCAAGCCGCCGTCAACGCCAGTGGCCATGGTCCGGCGCTGCTCTTGGCCCGACCAAAAAGTGATCCACTGTGACTTGGGTACCGTAGCTGCTACTATCGCTTCGATTCCTGGTTTGCGTCCACCGATCATCAGCATAGTAGGCGAAGTGATTCGAATGGCAAAAACCGTGAATTGGTTTTCGAGTCGGCCATGGTTTGGGAAACGCGTTTGGGTTACGAGCCCAGACCGTACAGGCAGAGTATTGAGTCAAAAGTTTTCGGAGCAGGGCGCAGACGTATTTCACCAACCCGTCTTGGCCATGGAACCACCTGTCGATTGGGAAGCTATTGATGCAACGCTCCAAACTCTCGATTCATTCGATTGGATAGTCTTCAGCAGCATCTACGGTGTCGAAGGATTCTTTACCCGTTTGCGGGCGCTTGGTAAAGATGGGCGAAGTCTTCATCGCAGCAAACTTGCTTCGGTAGGGTCGGGTACTGCAGCCGCTATTGCCAAGTACTCGATGCAATGCGACATGACGCCGCAGGTCTCCGGTGCGAATGCGTTAGCGGAACTACTGGTTCACGACTGCAAGGCCAAGCGATACCTATTTATTCGAAACCCGGATGGTGAAACGATTGCCATGAATCGTCTTGCAGATGCTGGGGCAGTCGTCGAGGGTCTGAATATCTATCGTCAAGTTCCCATTCCATCGCTATCGGAGGGGTGGATTTCTCGCCTCGAGCGTGGGGGTATCGATGCAATTACTGCGACGAGCTGCAACATTGCAAGTCAATCTGTCAGGTTGCTCGGCGAGCTAAGTCGCAATCAAAAATGGTTAAGCCTATCGCCTTCGATAACAGCAAGATTGCAGGAACTCGGGTGCAACAACGTGCAAACAGCCCGCGAACCGAGCTTCGAGGCTCTAGTGGAATTGCGAGAGTAAGATCCAGACTAAGCAGAGTGTGGGATAGGCTTCCAGCCTGTCGATTC
>JANLUJ010000206.1:0-2778 GCA_031363425.1 Pirellula sp. | reverse complement strand
GTGAACCATGTCAGCCTGCGGGCAGGCTGGCATTCCAGCGATACGTCGGCATGTTCGCTGGAGTCAATTAAAGGTTGCCCAATCGTTCGGTCGAATCGCCAAATCGATTGAGGTCGTGAACGCCCATTCGCTCCGCCATGCTCAAGTACAAGTTCGTCAATGGCTTGGACCGATGATCGACGAATCGGCCAGGAGTCAAAGTACCGCCAGCATTGCCAGCGAGTACAATCGGCAAGTCCGAATGCGTATGTCGGTTTCCGTCTGCGTTGCCGCTGCCGTAGACGATCATCGAATTGTACAACAGCGATTGGCCATCCATGTCCTGAGTCCCGGCAAGTTTCTCCAAGAATCCGGAGAACATCTTCACATACCATAGATCAATCTCCTCGACCTTCTTGATTTGGTCTGCTTTGTTCTGATGATGGGTTAAATCGTGATGGCCCTCGACGATTCCGATGTGATCAAACGATCGATTGCTTCCGTCGTGTGCTAGCAACAGTGATGCGACACGAGTTGAATCGGTTTGAAAGGCCAGGAACAAAAGGTCGTAGGTTAACTGAACATACTTTTCATAGGTGTCCGGAACACCGGCGGGCGTTTCGATTGCAGGATCGGTCGCCGCTCCAAATCTCTCCGCTTTTTCAATCCGCTTTTCAATTTCTCGGATACCATCCAAGTACTGTGCGAGCTTGTCTCGATCCGTTACGGCCAATCGTCGCTGCATGGAGCGAGCATCCTCTAAAACAAAATCCAATACCGATTTTTGCTCTTCGCGACGCCGCGCTAGGCCCTCGTTGCGTTCCCCAGGATTGCCGGCCCCAAACAATCGTTCGAATACAGATCGCGGATTGGATTCTGGTGACATGGGTGTCGTTGCAGAGCTCCACGAAATGTTGTACTGATAAGCGCAGGAGTAGCCGGAATCGCACCCGCTGGTTTGTCGCTTGGAATCGCATGTCAATTCCAAGGATGCAAATCTGGTTTTCTCCCCTACCGATTTTGCAATAATCTGATCGATGGAAACACCAGCCTGAATATCACTTGCACTCTTCTTCAATCGAACGCCCGTTAAGAAAGTTCCGTTGCCACGTGCATGGTCCCCACCTCCATCCGGTCCACCATTCGCCGATAGATTGTCTAGTCCTTTGAGCACTTGAATTGAATTCCGATGGGATTCGAGCGGCTTCAAAGTCTGGCTCATCGTATACACCTTTGCATCCGAATCGCCTCCGGCACTTGGCCACCAAGCGCTAGGGATGGCACCATTTGGGAAATAGACGAAAGCGGTACGAAGCGGTGCGCCTGAAGCAGTTGTTGCCAACGCGGGGGAATCGACTGCAAATAACTTTGCTGATTGCAACGACTCCAAAGCGGGCAAGGCCATGCACACACCTATGCCTTGAAGAAACTGACGACGCCTCATTGCAATCTGGGATCTTCTCATCTTTTCCTCGGTCATGGTTGATTGTCGTTCGCAAATGAATATAAGACTACTTGGAAACCGACGTATCGGCCACATCATCAGCGATTCGTCGTTTCAGGAATTGGGTTGAATGTACGACTCCATCTAGCAAGGCTCGGGCCTTGCCGCCAGATTGTTCAATCCGTTGAACGATTTCTTCTAGTGCATAATTATCCCTAAAGTCTAATCCGCGCCCGAGCGCATAAGTCATCATCTTGTCAGCCATGCAATAGTAGATCTCTTGTTGGTGATTCGTCACGAGTGCTTTTTTGAGGTCAGCGACACTCGCAAACGTCTCTCCGCTGGAAAGGGTGCCTGCTACGTCTACTGCTTCACCAAATTCCTTTTCGCGGAATCGACCAATCGCGTTGAAATTCTCGAATGCCAATCCAAGTGGATCCATTTTGTTGTGGCAAGAACTGCAGACGGCATTCTCACGATGGATGGCTAGGGTCTCGCGCAACGATTGCTTCTTTCCATCTTTCTTGACGGCCGCATCTTCCAACGAGGGGATATTCGGAGGTGGCGCCGCGACGGGAGAGCCAAGCACGTTTTCGAGAATAAACAACCCGCGTTTTACGGGCGATGTGCGATTGGGATTGGATGTCACGGCCAGGAACGTGCCCTGCGTCAGGATCCCGCCTCGCAAACTACCCTCAGGTAGCGATACCAGCCGCATCTCGTTCCCCTGGATCGTTTCAAGCTTCGGGACTTCGTAAAACTTGGCTAGATCTTCATTGAGAAAGGTGTAATTGGCATCGAGGAGTTGTGTCAAAGGCAGATCGTTTTTCAAAATATGTTGAAACAGCATCTCTGTTTCGGCTCGCATAGCGCGCTTGATCTTGTCGTCAAACGCTGGACCAAACGGTCTTCCAAAGCCACCAGGTCTAAAGTTGGGCAATTTGTCCAATTCCGCTTTTTCCAGTTTTTCTGCATCCGTCAACTCGCTTTCGGCCTTATTCCTCAATTCAAATCTTCGAGCTCTTTTGCGATCTGCTTCGGGATCGGATACCGGTCTAGCTTCGCTTTCCCGACGAGCGACTGCAATAGCATCGATAGACACGGATTCGACTTCGCGCGACTGAAGCCATTGGCCAACGAAATTCTGAAAGAAAGCGGAACTACGCGGATCGTTTATCATCCGGTCAACCTGCTTGTCTAAGTTCGTTCGCAACTCGCCTCGTGCGGCCAATTGAAACAATTCTTGGTCAGGCATCGTCGACCACAAGAAATAAGACAACCGACAAGCTATCGAATGGTCATCAAGCCACGGATGAGTTCCATCCGTGGCTCGAATTGTTGCTTCTTCGCGAAAG
>JANLUJ010000190.1:0-2475 GCA_031363425.1 Pirellula sp. | reverse complement strand
CAAAATCACGGATTTTCAATTGAATTGGAATGCAAGCAAAAATGAGGAAAGCGGATACTCGGCAACGAATCCCCCTTCCGCGTTCTTGCCTACTTTTGCTAGCTGGATTCTTGTTCGCAATTCTTGGCTGCACCAGATCCCAGTACCGAGCCGCCGCAGACAAGAAATCGTATTCGCTGATTGCTAGCAGAATCGTTGATCCACGATGGTCACTACCGACAAGAACCGTCGAGCCCAAGCAACAATCGCGAATGGGATTGACATCCGATTTGGACTGTAGCCCCAAGCCACCTGATGATCCCGCGGCAGCTCCGCTAATGCACTTTCCTGATGGGCATCGCAACACCAAATACTGGTCGAAAATACCAACGGCCAACAGGATCGAATCACCAGCTTGGCTCGAACATTTGCCGCGTGGCGACGACGGACAAATCCGATTGACGCAAGAACTTGCATTGGACTTGGCTTTGCTCCACTCCCGTGACTACCAGACGCAGTTTGAATCGGTCTATTTGAGCGCTTTGACGTTGACCGGAAATGAATTCGAGTTCGCTACACAGTGGAGTGGTGGGACTGGAACTCAGTACACCGCCACTGGCGCCGATCTCGGGGGAAATCGTTTGTTACAGACAACCGATCGATTGGGTTTCGGAAGACGGCTTGCAGGCGGAGGTCAGTTTGCGACGAACGTTCTCAACTCCTTTTTTTGGGACTTTGGAACCAACTCTGCTGGCAGCAACGGAATTTTTGTAACCTCGTTCACGCAACCTTTGCTGCGAGGCGCATTCCGACATGTGAGGCTAGAAAACCTAACGCAGGCCGAACGCAACTTGCTCTACGAGGTTCGAGACTTTGCTCGCTTTCGACGGCGATTCTATCTCGATACGTCGAGCAGCTTTCTTAGCCTGCTCACCCAGGTGCAATCGATTCGCAATGCAAAAGTCAACATCGCGAGTTTGCAGCTGAATCTTGTCGAGCACCAGGAATTGCGAGTCATGAAAATGGTTTCGCAAATTCAGGTGGACCAGATCTTTCAAGAGTATCAGAACGGCAGGCTTGTGCTCTTGGCTGCTGAGCAGAACTTGGCTGCGTCGTTGGATCAGTTCAAGTTCCAGTTGGGTCTTCCATCTTGGGTGCCCTTTGAGATTGACGAGTCCCTCTTGGAGCAATTTGAATTGGTTGACCCAAAGTTGGTTGAGGTTCAAGACGAGACCCAAAGACTCTACGAGAGACTGCTTCAGTACACACCTACCGAGAAAACGCGTTCGGAGATCGCTCCATTTCAGGTCCTCAGCGATGCGTATGAAGAGTATCTCAAATTGCATGAACAGGCTGCCAAATTGCTTCCCGGCATCAAAACGGACCTGCAACAATGGCAAGCACGACTCACGGCGGCGGATCCGGACAAACTCTCGCAAAGCGATCAGATCGACCATAAACAACAAGACGACCTCGCGGGTCGTATCGCCGCGACCCTTGCCGAACTCGAGACCGGCTTCGACAAACGCGAGCAATTTGATCGCGAGTTGAAGAAGAACATCGAGAAGTACCATGATAAACCCAGTCTAGTAGATCACGTCCAAAGCGAGAGGGACGGTGATGCCCTAGAAACACAAAGGCCCGAAATCGCTGCTTGGCGCAGTCTCTATTCGGCCATCGGAGGACCACTTCGGGAGGAGGTCTCCAACCTCTTTATTGCGCAGACCCAGATTCGTTTGTTCTTGATCGATATCGACAGGATGGAGATCGATCAGAAAGCAGCAGTGACGTTCGCCCATCAAAACCGACTTGACCAGATGAACCGCGAAGCGCAGGTGATGGATGCGTTCCGTAAAATCGAGGTGGCAGCCGATGCACTTCAAAGCGAACTGAACGTCACGGGGCAATTGGGTCTCGGCACCGACCCCTCCAAGAACAACGCGTTTCGATTGGACTCATCTGCCAACACGTATCGCGTCGGTGTTCAATTCGACGGCCCTCTCAATCGACTCAACGAACGAAACGTCTATCGCGCGACACAAATCGCCTATCAACAAGCGAGCCGAAACTACGTGGCGGGCAAGGATTCCATCGCCAATGAAGTCCGATCCTCACTCCGGCAAATCGAACTTCGCCGACTTAATTTCCAAATTGCAAGACAACAACTTGTGGCCGCAACACGCCAAGTCGACCAGGCGCAGATTACACTTCGGACTGCAATACAGTCCAACACGAATTTGACGCGAGACTTACTGCAATCGCTCCAAGGCCTGTTGAATTCCAAAAACAACCTGATCTTCAATTGGATCGACTACAAAATTTCAAAAATCCGGCTCTTTACGGTCCTTGAACTCTTGTATCTAGATGATAATGGGATTTGGATGAACGAAGATTTTTCGTTGGCACAGCTCAAGGAAATGATCTCGGAGGAAAATTATTTTCCGCCGGAAATGCCCACGGTCCCAAATGTGCCGACTGCGCCAAACGTGGGTTCAG
>JANLUJ010000187.1:0-4510 GCA_031363425.1 Pirellula sp. | reverse complement strand
AACCAACCCTCGCTGCCGCGCGCGACCTAGTGCCGTGTTTTCATTCGCAGGATCCCATTTCCAGAGTTCCTCGCCAGTGGCCGCGTTGAGTGCAACCACCTTGCGGGACTGAGTCGGCGTATAGAGCCGGCCAGCTATAATGAGGTTGTTCGCCTGATATTCGTCTGAATCTCCGGTATCGTAGGACCAAGCAACTTCGAGTCGAGTGACGTTCGAACGATTGATCTGTTCGAGCGCCGAATAGAGATTGCGTTCTTTGCCTCCGAGATATACTGGCCAATCGGCGTCCTGGGCGTCTGCCATGCATAGCCAGCAGCTGCTGATGGCGATCAGGATGAGTGGGAGAACGAGAGAGCGCGGCAAATCTTGGACCTTTCTAAAGTTCTGAAGTCTCGTATTTATAACAAACAGGAGAGCGTTTGGGGCTTTCGAGATTCGGGGCGAAACACGATTCCAAAGAATTTCCACGTGGGATTACACGAGGGCGGTCTTACTTTGAAACTCTCTTCTTGCCCCAAATAGCTGCATGTGCGAGTTGGCCGATGGGGTCGTCCTGGCCACGATCTGCAATCTCGAGCAAAAGTTTTCTTGCTTTCGGCCCTTCTGATTGAGCCAGTGCGGTTATCGCTCGACGCGCGGCAGTTGCATACTCGACTTCATTGCTCTTACCTACTAATTTCTTATACAAGGACGCCCGTGTAGGTTCGCCGATGGGATCGGCAAGAATTTTGATCTGCGCCAACTTGCTCGCAATCAATTCGACCGCCACATCAGGCTTTGCCGAAAGTGCTTGCATGACACCAAATGCGTCTTCCGCCGAACCGCTCCTAAGAACTTCCCAGAGTGCATCCGATTCGAGCGCCCACTTTTCGACTCCCCGTCGCAAGTCCCATTGAAAACTCATCCCGTCGTCCCCTCCGCTGATCAGTGTCCGAAGATCGCTTCCAAAACAGACCGTATACGCATTCGATTCGTGCTTGCCCACCTCCATAACTTTCTCACCCGTAAATGGATCCCAGATCGTAATCCTGCCGCTGGTCGAGCCCGATGCCAACCAAAGCCCGTCTTTCGAGAATGCTAACGCTCCGTACACGAAACTTTCCTCGACGTTGATTTCGGAACGAAGAGTCATGTCCTTGCGATTCCAGATCTTGATTTTCGCATTCATATGAGCGGTTGCAACAAGATCGCCCACCGCCGAACAACTTACGGCATACATTCGCAGATCCTCTTGTCCCTTTTTCCAATCAAGGTCCACGGCCAGTTCGCCAGTTTCTGCGTCCCACTCGCGAAGGTGCGTATCCCATCCGACCGTTACGACGCTCTCACCCATCGCGTCGAAATCCAATCCATAGATTTGAGAATGCGTTAATGATGCAATTTGATTTTTGGTTTCCATGTCCCAAAGGTAAGCCTTGGATTGCCTGAACACGGCCGCAGCAAGCCGGCGACCATCTGGAGAAAATGCCAATGCCTCAACGCTTGAGTGTGGATCCTTTCCGAGATCCCACTCCCATCGATGAAGCTCCTTTGCCGTTGCAATACTCCACACCGAGACATGGACCTGTTTTTCGTCGGAGCCACCGATCGCTAACAACTGGCTGTCTGCGGAAAAAGCCACGTGCGAAGTGGCCACTTTGCCCAACGCCACCGAGGCAACTTCCTTTCCATCGGCAACCGTTACCAAAGCAACGCGCCCTTTTTCGTAAGCGACCGCGATCCATTTGCCGTCGGGACTAGCCCCGATAACGCTCGATGCATACTCCAGCTTCTCCAAAGGGAACTCTTGCATGGACTTCATTTCCCAGCGTCGGATCTTGCCATCCCAACCGGAGGAGAAGAGTCGCTGACTATCGTTGCTAAACGCCAATGTCCACGGATACCACGCATGCCCAATGAGTTGCCCCACCTCTTTCCCATCCTTGGCATCCAGCACGTATAGGTGATTGTCCGTGGCGCCAGCAACGACCCGCGTTCCGTCAGGACTGAATGCGACATCCGAAGTGTAATTTTCATATGGATTGTTTAAGTTCGCGACGTACGACCAAACGAGCTCTCCGGTGTGAACATCGTAGAGCCGAACCGCGCCGTCGCGTTCCGTGACCGCGACTTGCAACCCATCGGGTGAGTGGTCGAGACGGACGGCTCTGTCGGTCAAAGCGACGCGACGCAATTCCTTTCCGTCTTTCGTGTTTAGCAATCGCACCTCGGTGGGTGCCTCACTGAAGACGCACGCCAATTGCTGTTTGTCCGGAGAATACCTGACAAGCGTGTACGCTCCATAGAAGTCGAGTCTGTCCCGCCCCATCTCCTTTGGCCTGGGTGGCACAGGTGCCGAAGGTGCTCCGTTGTCGACTTCAAAGATGACGCGACCCGACCCGTCGGTAACGGTCACTCCGTCTGCGTTCCCAATGGCAAACCGTTCGCCATCTCCAACAAGGTCGATGCTGGCCGTTGCGCTTTCGATAGTGCGGTTTGCTTTCGCCCCGTTGCGAGGGATTGTGAAACGCTTCTTAGGATTCGGGGATTCGATACCCCATTCAATGACGCCACCGTCGTGTCCGATCGTGAAGAACGACTCACCGTTCTTTGCGAAAGCAAGCGGACGATGACCATAGGCGGCTGCAACGGATCGAAGCCCCACCTCCATTTGATGAACTCGCCATCGCTCCCTACCCGTCACCGGATCCCATGAGCTTAAATTTTCGCCAAGACTAATGACGGAGTCTTCTTTGGGAGACACTATTACCTGCATGACATTGCCAGGCGGCCTGAATCGCTTGGTCCCGAATTGGAGTCTAGCCCCTGGGACCAATGCATCACCTAGAGCATCGACACTACCAAGTGAATTGAGAGCAACTGGAGAATCCGTCCGTTCCTGTTGAAGCCATTCTAACAATGCAAAGCCTCGACAAGGTTGAATCAACGTTGCAAAAACGGTGACAAGCACAGCCAGGAGGCTTACGGAAACTGCCGCGAGACGAATGCTTTGCGAATGGGAGACACGCGTGTCGAACAGTTGCTCAATTCGGTCCGACAACATCCCGTTGCGAGCCATCGCAATACATGCAGAAGACAAAGAACATCGCGTGTTTTTGGCTACAAAGAGAATCGAAGCAGCATAGTCCGAAGCCCGCTCGCCCGAAGCGAGCACCTGGTCATCGCACGCTTTTTCACAAAGTGCGTTGAGTTGCCATTTTATCCACCATGCGCATGGATGAAACCAAAACAGGACACAAAACAGTCTCGATAAGCACTGCCATACAGAATCCCATCTCTGCACGTGCGCCAACTCGTGCATCAACGCAGCACGGCGCGTCGACGCAGGCCAGTCTGAAAATGAATTGGGTAGCAAAATTTTTGGATAAAGGATTCCACAAGTCATCGGAGTATGTTCGCTCGCCGAACACAGTAGGACCGGCGCTGATCGAAACCACGTGCTCTTCATTTTTGCGTGAGCGAATTTCAAATCCCGATCGCTTAGTTGCCGATGAAATTGCTTTACAATTATTCGAAGCTGCCACTGTTCGAAGAGGAAACGGAAAGACAACACAGCGATTCCTATTCCCCAGAGGCAAACCAGTCCGCTTGTTGCATAAGTTCCAATAGAAACGAAACTCGAAAAGATTGTTCGGTTGTTGAGCTGGACGTTCTGAAGCGTTGGCTCGAACGTCGCGGACATGTCCGAGCCTTCTGCTTTTTGTTTGGAACTTTGTGTGTCGAGATCATCGTAAACGTGGTGTTTCGTTTGCTGTTTCATCCATGCTGTTTCTGGTTCCAAACGGCTTGGACCTGACGATGCACGCGAAAACATTGGCAAGGCCTTCAACCGATTGGACTCAGGAGATTTTCGTGTCGCGTATAAATTAAGGAACGGCAAGAGCATTCCGCAAAATAGAGTCGCAGCAAGCAACTGATGCCTTAATGCGGCAGAGGATCGCGACATGATCCTCAAAGAAAGCAGAGCAATGATCGACAAGACAGCGACTTGCAAACTGGTGTTGGTGAGCGAGCCAAAAATCAGTTCGGACAACCTGGTTAAGTAATTGAGCATGATCACTTCCCTTCCTTTCGAGCTTGCTCAATGATGGACTCAAGTCGATTCAATTCTCCTGAAGTCAATTTGTTTGATTGCACGTCGATCATCATGTTGACCGCATCGGAAACGCTACCTTGAAAGAAGGTAGACAGCAGATGTTTGACTGCGTTTCGACTCGCTGAATGTCGAGAACGGACGGCGCGGTAGATGTATTTGGTCCCCATCTGTTTGTGCTCGACGAGCCCTTTGTCTTCGAGAACGTTGATCATTTTTCGCACGGCCGAATAGCTAGGCGGATCAGGCAACGCTTCGAGTACGTCGCTTACCGAGGCTGTTCCCAAGCGATAGATGGCGTCCATAATCTGACGCTCTCGGTGCCCTAGAGGCTGGTCGAAATCTCCGGCCTTCACTTTTGCCATTCTGAATCCCTCTCGATCGACGCTCCAAAACAGAAATGCTACTTCGGTAGCA
>JANLUJ010000175.1:0-3269 GCA_031363425.1 Pirellula sp. | reverse complement strand
CTGGATAGAGTTCCCATATGTTCGTTTCCATCTACCCCGCCCCAATGGCAACTTGGTCCGTTCGGAGCGATCAAAGTTGCAAAACCGCAGAAGTACGGTCGTGCGTCCCATGCTCGTCCGCCTGTTGGACGGAAATCAGCTCGCACAGCGCCAGTTAGCTTGCGAGGATTTACGGTGCTGCGTCTTGCTAAACAAGCAGCTGGATTCCAGGCCTGTTGATTCAGTGCAACACCACCTAATACGTCATCGGGAGCTCCCCCAGCGATCGCTTCTCCAAACAACACTGTGTTGGATGTTCCGTCTGGAACTGCGCCGAAGCCAATGTATCGATTCACTTGAAACATACCACGATTGTCCCGATTTTGATCAGGCCGGAAGTGATTTTGATGATAATCATCGCCGAGGCATGCTTTGTAGTTCAATAGGGACGGGCTTTCGATACGGTTCGTTGGCGGGCTATCCGATGGACAAACGAATCCTGGAATCTGTGCCTTCCAATTTGCATTTTCCCAAGCATTGTTCGCCGTGCTCCAGGGAGTAGGCAATCCGGGACCACTTGGTTTCGCCTGACTTGTAATGTTGCTGTACAAAGCGGTTTGTTCGATGTACGGGAGCAAGCCAATTGTCCATGCATACGGCCACCCTCCACCGGCACCAAGTCCAGGAGCAGAATTACCGCCTCCGGAATGTCCGAGTGCCGGGAAAACCTTGTAGGCACTAGCGTAATTGTGAGCTGCTAAGCTAATTTGTTTGACGTTGTTGGAACATTGCATGCGTCGAGCGGCTTCGCGGGCAGCCTGGACCGCTGGGAGCAACAAGCCCACCAAAATACCGATAATGGCGATTACCACTAACAATTCCACGAGGGTAAACCCTCGAATACGAATCTTTTTCATCTATTCACCTCAAAATCGAGAAGGACAAGAGCAATACGGACTGCGATCTAGTCTAACTTCACTAAGCAATCCAGTACAGCAGTAAACGCCCCATAAAGCACTTGACGAACGCTGTTTCAGGTAAACTCATGATGATTTTCGAGTTCCGCGAGTGCAAAGGCGATCTAATGGCGGAAATCTACCTGTGGCATTACCGATAGGTGTGACGCATTTCCGTTCGCGTGGAGCGTGTCTCCGTCGAACGCATTTTGTGTCCCGGTTAACCGCCAGCTTTAATTTTGGGTTGAGCCGAAGGCACCAGCCGGGTTTTTTAGTCGAAATTCATCGTTTCGCAGCTAGCGGTTGCGGCCCATGCCAACCCTTGGGGTCGTTTCTCCAATGTAGAACGGCACGGAGTGCCGAGCTACTCTTTCAAGGAAACTACCTACTCAGAGCACCTTCTTGAACTTGAAGTATTTGGTTTGCCTTGAACTTACCTAGTTTTTCAATTTTTCCATTCGGCCAATGCACTTCGATTTGCTCGACTTGATCATTCCGGCCAAGCCCAAAATTCAGCCGGCTTCCGTAGTGGCTTTGATACCCTCGACCGCTGTGAACTTCGTCCACGAGTATTTGATCGCCGGAAAAAACTCGAACACGCGCCCCTACTCCATCGCGATTGCTAGATGATCCTCGCATCGAAAGTTGTAACCAGTGGTTTTTGTTGACGGAATCATTCCTCAGCAGGGTTGGGGCGGCATTGGAGTTGAGAATCACAACGTCGATATCACCATCATTGTCTAGGTCGTCAAAACCAGCTCCGCGACTGCTTTCGACGATAGACATGCCACTGCCGCTGCTTTTGGATACATCGACAAATTTCCCTTTTCCCTGATTTCGCAGCAAGAAATTCGGCACCTTGAGCGATGTCCGATCGTCCATGAGTTCGACACGATCGAAATGGCCATTCGCGATGAAGATGTCGCGATTTCCATCGTTGTCGAAATCGACGATGCCCGTCCCCCAATTAACGTGGGGAAAAAGCGAACTCGGAATCTGCGATTTTCGTGTTGCATCTTCAAATAGTCCGCCCCCTAAATTGCGATACAAGACGGGCATTTCGGATTGGTAGTTCGTAACAAACAAATCCAATAGCCCATCGCCGTCCACATCCGCACAGTCAACTCCCATGCTACCGTTGATCTTGCCTTCGAAATTACTCGCAACTCCACTCAAGAGCCCGACTTCCTCAAACTTGCCCTTGCCATCGTTTTGAAAGAGAAGATTGGGCGAGCCGTCCTGAGAAACAAAAATATCGGTGTCACCGTCGTCGTCGAAATCCGCAGCGACCACCCCCATGCCGGGCCCAAGTACCCCACCAATTCCAGAGGCGATGCTAATATCTTCAAACGTACCATCGCCTCGATTGCGATACAACGAATCGGGCAATTTGTTGTAGTACTGAGGTCCAGCGATCAGGTATTGCCCCTTCGATAATACGGGGACGTGATTTTCGAGGTTAAAGTCCACGTAACTCGCTACAAACAAATCTAAATATCCATCACGATCAACATCTAAAAAACAAGCCCCTGCACCAACCGGATAATGCCCCGCGACACCCGCCTGCTCCGTAACATCCGTAAAAGTCTTGTCTCCATTGTTGCGATACAAAACATTTTTGCCAAAGGTAGTGATGAACAGATCTTGGTCATTGTCATTGTCATAGTCTGCAACCACTACCCCCAAACCAAAACCGTGAAAGTCGAGACCTGAAGCCTTGGTTACATCTTCGAATTTCCAGCCGCCCAGATTCCGATAGAGGGCGTGGCTCGTCACAGGTGCTTTTTCGGCGCCCCGGAACGGACTGCCATTGGTAAAGAAGATATCTATCAAACCATCTTGGTCATAGTCAAACAAGGCAAGTCCACCCGTCATGGCTTCGACGATGTACCCTCGTCCGCCAGCTCCCGAACTATGCACGAATCCAACTCCCGTTTGCGCCGTTACGTCTGTCAACTGGATTGCTTCGGACGCCGTCTGAGCCATCGATTGAATTGGAAAAAAAATCGCGAAACATAGCATCAAAACGAGGAATAACTTGCTCAAAATCTGTTGTTTAGAGCAAGGATGTTGGAGGCTCATGGAAGCATCATTCTTTCTCAAGTTGCCGTGCAAATTTCAAGGCCTGACTCGCGCCTAATTCATCATTCTGCTTTTGGCAAATAGTTGCGAGGAAACGGAAGCCCTCAGCAGTGGGTTGCATTTCGATTGCTTGTTGGGCAAACCAGCGTGCCTTAACTAGTTCACCTGACTGGAGGTGGAACTGTGCCAATGTAGCGTATGGCTCGATCGCAGACGGATTCAACGTCATGGCGAGCTTGAGCGACGCTTCGG
>JANLUJ010000150.1:0-8463 GCA_031363425.1 Pirellula sp. | reverse complement strand
GCTTACCATCGACGCGCTGGTGGAACGAGTTCGAAAGGGTAACTTCTCCGAAGCGATCATGGCAACCAATCCAAATGTCGAAGGGGATGGAACAGCCCTCTTTATCTCGAACCAACTGGAGGAGTTTCCCATCGAACTGACACGATTAGCTCGCGGCGTCACCAGTGGAAGCGTACTTGAATTCACCAACAAAGAGATTCTAGCTGATGCGTTAAGCGGTAGGCAAAAGCTGTAATGTCCAAGTTATCTCTTTCGAAATAGGACTGCTGGCATTGAATGAATCACTCCGAGAACTTTTTTATCGTGGCGACCACAGCATGGCTGGAGAGGGTCGTCATAGGTCTGAACCTCTGCCCCTTTGCGAAAGCTGTTCACGTGAAGAGGCAAATTCGCTACTTCGTTAGCGAGGCTCGGCAGCGCGTGGCACTTCTGCGCGACTTGAAACGTGAATTGCTTCTGTTAGCAACCGCGGACCCGGAGGTGATTGAGTCGACGCTGCTGATTCATCCGGACGTACTCAATGACTTTGACGAATACAACGATTTCTTGGCGGACTGCGACTTGGCAATTGTAGAGCTGGAATTGCATGGAGTCATCCAGATAGCAAGCTTCCATCCGCAGTATCAATTTGCTGGTACGAAGCTCAACGATGTAACGAACTACAGCAATCGTTCCCCGTTCCCGACACTGCATTTGTTGCGAGAAGAAAGTGTCACGCGAGCAGTTGATACGTTCCCAGACGCGTCGGCAATCTATGACAAGAACATGGCGACTTTAAAGAAACTTGGGACGACTAAACTGGATAAGATATTCGCGAGCCTGATGTCGGATTCCAAAATCGAACACCAGTAAGGCGAGCGGCAACATTGTTTATACCGGGAGGGAGAGGCTCCAGCCGAACCAATGCCAAGCTCGGCAGGAGCCTCGCTCTCCCATTGGAACCCTTGGCAGGTAGTTTTCATTCTGCCGCTCGCCTAAACGAAAAAAGGCTTCCTGTGAATTGGAAGCCTTGTTTTGGATTGCTACGATTGCGAGCTAACTAGATCGTTGCTAACTAGATCGTTGCTGCAACTTTCTTTGCTCGTCGTCGGTACCATACGAGTGCAGGAGTTGCAATCAAACTGGCGAGCAAAAGCGAGGAAGGCTCAGGCACAGCAACGATATTCCCATCGAGTCTGAAGCTGGAAGCAGCATTCAAACCAGCGGTAGCTGCCAAACGGCTGTCTAGTCCAATCGAACTTCCCGCAGCACCGTTCCAACCAACTAGCCGAAAAGTCACCGATGAACCTGAATTGATGGACCGGACGAAGTTGGCCCCAAGACCAGTGCCGGACAAAGTTGTCGTGCCTCCATTCAACGATGCGAACTCCACAAATGAGCCCGAACTGTTTTCTTGCAGCGTCAGGTTTTGGCTTGGAAGTTCACTAATGTACGACAAATTCAGGGAGGTCAAATCCAATCGATTCCCGACGGAATTGAAGGAAAAACTCCAACTGACCGTGTCCGCAGCGGTTGCTGCGGCGGCTTGAGAAGTTGTGTTAAAGCCGGTTACTTGATAAGCATCAATGAACTGATTGTTAAATCCATTGGATGCTAAACCAGTGCCCGCTACATATGGAGTCGCGGCGGTGCCAACTGGCCCTACCGTTACGCCCGCTGCGGTTTGGCCGACCGAGGGTGAGGCGAGCCCGGTAATCGAATAAATAACTGCGGCGTTTGCAGAGTTGATAACTGCGAAAGAGGCCAATAACGTCGAGAAAAATTTGACTAGCTTCATGTTCTTTACCGCTACGTTGTAGGGACTTGGTTGAGACGCTTTTGAAGGGGTATTACAGATTCCTGTATCTTAATCCAGCGATTCATTGAATGCTAGATTTTTTTTCATTGTAAACAAAAAAATTGACTTTTTGAAAAGCTGGATTGTCGGATCGGATCTCGATACTGACAAAAGACAACTTGCGGTTCGATGGAATTGAAAAAACGCGTGCAGTTCATACTGCACGCGTTCATCCTGCGTGCATCGTTTCGCCACAAAATCAAGGGACGATCTTTGCGGTAGTATCGCCCTTGCCCGCCTCGGCTTTCTTGGGTGGCGGCGTCACCTTTTCAGCAGTGACCGTGTTTCCACCACCGCAGCCTGTGATTACCGCAAACAACAAAGCACAAACGATACAAAATCTCATCTAGAAGCAACCTTTCCATCGAAGGAACTAATTATCCAAATTGGTGACAATTCCATCTTGCATCGAAGAGGTGTCGATCAGAATCTGCGGATCAATGCTCATTGAAATGGGCCTTACGGAACCATCCGCTAGAGCGTATTGAATGAGACCAGTATGAAAGCTAGAAAACAGCTGCCAATTCTTGTGGTTTTGCATGTTGTAGGTTGGACGATTGAATTCAGTGATCATCGGGCCGCAACTCCAGCCAAAAGAAATTACTCTACCGACACCCTTCGCAGGATTCGTAAAACCGCCTGTCACTTCGCCGAACAAAATCGTGTTGGAAGTTCCGTCCGAGATATCACCAATTTTGGTCTTGCTTCGATTGAAAAAGATACCTTTTTTGGCGTCTCGTGAAGGTATGCCGAATCCAAGTTGCCCGGCAGCCCCTAAATAATTTGTTCTGCCTAAGTTGTTTGGTATCGCAAATCTCCCTTCGACGTCCATCGATATTCCGGTGCTAACGGTCCTGAGAATCGTTGCTGTGGTTTCGGTATTCGTGTAGGGGTCGTCAGATGGGCAAATGAGAGTCGATACTTTGTACTGATGTTGATCCCAACAGCTGATCGGTGAGGCTGCTGACGGTGGCGAAGGCACTGGCGATCCCCAGTATTGGAACATTGGAGCAACTGCAGCTGGTTGACCAACCCCATCTTTGTCTACGTTCATGTCCCGCTTAGCTGTGAAGCCATCGTAAATGGCGGTCGCTTCCATGTACGGGAACAAATAAATCAAGTGCCCAATGTACGTGTTCGTGGCAAGATTCACTCCACTGGATAGATTCCTTTCTCCGTTGAATCCCGGGGGAAATTTACGGTTTGCCGATTCAAAATTGTGGGCCGACAATCCTAACTGCTTCAGATTGTTGGAGCACTGCATTCGTCGCGCAGCCTCGCGAGCTGCTTGAACAGCCGGCAAAAGTAGGCCTACCAAAATGCCTATAATGGCGATTACAACTAGCAACTCGACTAGCGTAAAACCTAAACGGTTTTTCCGCGTAAGGGACTTTCCCATATTCTCGACCTCTCAAATCAAAGAAAAAGACTACTTATGCAAGCATTTTGTGTGGGCTAAACGTCGAACACAACAATTGTGAACGCAGTTCATTGGTAGTGGCGAAAATAACAACCCACTCAGTATTTCGTAGTCAAGCATTTTTCTCAATCGTTTTGTCCCCAAAATTCCATTATAAATTGACAATCGTTCCGGTTGCGCCTAGCCACTCAATCGGCCTGGGTACTGAACTTCGCATATTTCCCTGCAAAAATCGGGTGTTAAGTCCGAGTGTGGCTAACCGCCGGTGGCAAGTGCGGACAAATGCCGACCGGGATCTCCCCCGATTTGCGGCTAGGTGCCTATTTCGTTCGTGTCAGCAAGTTTGTCGATTCCAGTTTCTTAGTTCTCGAAATCCAGCACTTGCCCGTCGTGAAGCAATTGGGTCACGAACCTCGCGGAGTCAATTTCCTGAACAGACGACTGTTCAAGGATTGCATGGACTGCCGCAGTTGCTGCGCTTTGGCCTAAAACCATGAACACCGGTTCCATTCGAATGCTCCCATACGAGATATGGCTTGCAGCTAAGCAGATGGGAACCAGCAGGTTGGTGCATTGCTCCTTTCTTGGTCGAATGCTGCGATAGCTTATCGGGTAAGGTCGTGTCCCGATTTGAATGTCGCCTTCGTTGCGCGCGAATCCATCCTTGGTTACATAACGCTGAGTATTGTGGCTGTCCATGTTGTAAGCACCCATGCCGACGCTATCTGGAACAACTTCCTCGCGCTTGCAGTTCCTTTCGCTCATTACGTATTCCGATACCATACGGCGGGCTTCGCGAATATAGAGTTGTCTCGGCCAATTGTCATTGTCGATGAATTCATCCTTCGTTAGAGCGATGCGATTGAACTCTTGCCGGATTGCTTCGGGAACGCGCGGATGATTTGCCAGTGTCCACATTAGACCTTTGGTGTATTGTTCGTGCTCTTTCCAGATTCTCGCGCGGACGGCGTAATCTCCATCCGGATACTCATAGTTCATTCCGATGCAGTCGGTGCTGAATGCAAAATTGTTGTTCGTGTCGGACTTTCGATTTGGCATCCAAAGAGGATGCCAGGGAACTCGCTTATCACCTGCCTCAAAGTTGCGTAACAACAACTCGTAATGGAGTTCGTCATAGGCCTCCGGCTTTGGCCAAGCTCGTCGATTTTCGGCATAGTCCGTAGTGCATAGCCGGAAGTTGTATGCCTGGATACGATGGTCGCCGTCGCCATCATTGCCAATGGGTATCGGCGTCACGCCGGGAAGCAATCCGCTAGCAATATCTCCCGGCTTGAAATACGGATCCACGGGCTTGATGAATTGATGGTGAATGGTAGCTCGCAACTGCAGACCATTTATGGATTCGCCATACAAGGTGTTTGATTCGCGACCCACGTGATAGCTCACGCCTGCTTTTGCCATCAGGTCTCCCTCGTAGGTTGCGTCGATGAACATCTTTGCTTCGAACGATCGACCGCTCTCCATCACGATTTGTGTGATTCTCGTTCCTTCCTTGATCACACCTTTTTCGAGGTCCAAGCGTTGGCCAAACACAACTGGTACTTTTGCTTCGTCAATCATGCGATTGAATATCTTGGTTGCAACGCTTGGTTCAAAGGTCCACATCGCATCTTCGTTTGCGGCTCTATTCTTGAAATAGGCATCGCGCGTCTCGCATATCCACTTATCCGGTTCAAGATAGTATTTGTAGATGCGTTGATAAAACTCTCGCGACAATCCTCCAATCGCCCGTTTGTTGCCTAAATCCGTTGCACCAAGTCCGCCAGTGGTAAGGCCTCCAAGAAACTGGGTTGGCTCGATCAATACAACCGACTTCCCCATTCGAGCGCATTGCACCGCAGCCGTTACCCCGCCACTTGTGCCACCGTAAACGACAATGTCGAAAGGCTCCGCCGAGACCGCGGGAAATCCGATCGCAACGACGAGCCAAGGGACAACAAATATAAGAATTGATCGATTCATGGCGCTAACTATGTTGCAGAATGGTTTTAATAGCGAAAACCATTCTACACACGAAAATCGAGCGATGTGGCATGTCTTCCTGCCAGTAACATGACGCAACACAAATGCCGTAAATCCAAAGCCCGTTTTCTTGGAGCATGCCCGTCCGATCTTCCTGAGCGCAGGCGCCAATAGCGATGGCTGGGTCGATGCCAAGGGCACATTCCTAGCAGGCGTCGGCGCTGGTAGGGTCTATGAATTATTCGGAAAGAAAAGCCTAGGCACAACCGAGTTCCCAGCCACGGAGACTTCGTTAGTCGATGGTTAGATTGCATTCCGCCAACATGCAGGTGGCCATACGGACGGTCCAAACTGGCCAGTCTTCCTGGACTTTGCTGCTCGCTACTGACAAAAGTAGCAAAGTCCTACGGACCTAAAACAGTGCAACTTCAAAGCTTGCGCGTCGATGTAAAAGCCTTATCGTCTGCACACGGTTCATGCAACCTTGGGTACGTACCTTGGTGCATTGAGACCGAAAAGACCAAAGATCTCCTTCTGATTGAGTCCGAGATTCTGTGGTGTACCTGTTTCCGAAAATAGGCTATTGAACAGCTCTCGTTTTTCTTCAAGCACATCGTGAATGCGTTGCTCGATCGTTTCGAGCGACATCATGCGTGTCACGGTAACGGGCTGCTTCACTCCCAGACGATGCGCGCGATTGATGGCTTGATCCTCGACTGCGGGATTCCACCATCGATCGAAAAGAAATACGTAGTGGCAAAACTGCAAGTTCAAGCCGACGGCCCCTGCGCCGTAGCTCATCAGTATCACCTTGTTCTTCGGATTGTTTTTGAATTGATCGATGACACCATCTCGTTTGTTCGATGCCACACCACCGTGGTAGAAAAGCGGATTGTACTTGGCTAGTCGCTCGCCAAGTACCTCGAGCGTGCTTACCCATTGGCTAAAAACAATTGCCTTCTGGCCGCTGGCCGCGACCTCTTCCAAGTCTGCTTCCAACCGCTCCAGCTTGGCACTAGTTCCGGTGACCGGGTCGAAATTGCAGATCTGCTTGAGTCTCAAAACGAGTTCGAATACATGGTGGATGGTTACCGACTCCCCCATTTCCGACAGTTGAATGATCCCATCCTCTTCGGCCGATTTGTAACTGGTCCGCTGTTCGCTAGTAAGCTCGAGCTCGGCCGGTCTAAAGAGTTTCGGTGGCATATCGGTCAAGACTTTGTCTTTCGTACGGCGCAAGATGTAGTCTCGCGTGGCCTTGCCGAGCGATTTGAGATGCATGCCATCTCGTAAGTATCCAGGCGCGAGAAATTCAAAGATGCTTACCAAATCCTCCACGGAGTTTTCGATGGGCGTCCCGGTCAACGCCCACGATCTTGTTCTTGGAATCGATCGAACGATTTCGCTAGTCGTGCTGTTTCGATTTTTGATGCGTTGTGCTTCATCGAGTACCACCAAATCGAAATGGAGCGCATTGTCTTCAAACACCTCGCGATCTCGCATCAACAGCTCGTAGTTGGCGATTTTCACCGGAGCCTGCGGATTTGTCCAAATCCAATTCCGCTTGGCTGAGTCCCCTTCGACGATCGCAAGTGGAATCTCGGGAGCCCACTGTCGAAACTCTCGCATCCAATTCGTTACAAGTGGCTTAGGGCAAATCAACAATACGTTCCTAAGCTCACTCGAAAGCAATAGCATCCGTATCGCCGTAATGGCTTGCATGGTTTTCCCGAGTCCCATTTCGTCAGCCAAGATAGCGGCGTCGCGAGGGAACAGGAACGCAATTCCCTCCATCTGGTAAGGAAACGGTTGAAACGGAAAGGTGAGCTTGGCCGATTGAATAATCGTTTCCAAAGGTGGTTGAAGGACGTAATAGAGTCGATCCTCAAGCCGAACCAAATCACCAGGCGGGCGCATGCGAGTGATTGTCTTGCGAGGCTGGATGTCGTCCGTGCGTCCCTCTTCGTCCGGCGACTTTGCGGGCCCGCCGGGCCGCAGACCATTATCCGCTCGTACCCCATTGGCGTTGAAGGGATCGATCGAGTTCGGAGCAACCCAGTGATGCGATTCAGGAAACGAGAATCCAATCGTGCGAGGAAGCGACTGCGAAAGTTGAATTGGCAATACCTTCAACGAATCAAAGGCAAGTGTCTCCACGGAATATCTGTTCGAGAAGCCAATCGATAGTTCACTCGAAAGGTCTTCTGGCGGTGTGAAAATGGGGACCGCAAGCTCGCGAGAAAACCAATCGGATTCGACCGCGATCTCTGACAAGGATTCGTATGGGTGAATCATGGTCACGCGGCCTTCGTTGCCGGGTGTGCTTCCATAAGTGCTTCCTCGATCCTACCAAAGGGTTCTAGCAGATCGAGCGGGGACTTGTCCGAATCAAAAAGGGTCTTGATCGTATGGCAGTCGTCCATGAACTCCGGAAGAACAGAAAACTGCCGGCCAAATGCCTTGAATCGATAGTAACTTTCTCTTTGGCATTCAGGACGAGGTAAAGATCCGATAGCTTCCAACGGTAAATCGATCGAAGCCATCGGGATGGATTGCATGTGCCGCAATGTCAGAACCGCAAGCGTATCCGAAAACAGTACCTGTGGAGTGCCTTTGGCCTTTGAAACCAGCGCACGAGCGATTTGTTCTCCACAGACGAATTCGCCAAGCGTGCTACCGTAAAGGATTTGCTGCGCTCGAGTCGGTTGCACCGGGAGAGTACAGTGAAATTCCAACGGTCTAGCCAGGCTGTTGACAATCAAGTAGCCACCAAAATACCCATGGGTAGGATGGTGCCGAACTGTTACAAAACCCAGTGAGATCGTCTTGTTGTGTGTATTTGCTTCCATGCCAGCTTTCATCCGAGATCCGACCGGGATGTGCCATTCGAGAAACTCGAGTGCCAGGGTAGCTTCGACCGACCTCCAATGATTCGTACAGTGCGACCAGACTTCGCCTACCATTCGGAGTATTGGTCACAACCGGTTCAACCAGCAAACTTTACAAAAGCAGTTCCAAGATGCTCGACTTTTATGCGGCATCACGACTATACTGGGGATTCATGGCACTTGAGAAAATTTGATATGATTCAGCAGGTTTCGTCACACTCTCGTTGAATAGATTGCGCAACCACTATGGCCCACGACCCAACTCAGTATTCACCCGTATTCAGTATCGATGTTTCCGCCGACGCATCCTCCAATACGCCCCCCCGCCCCGCGGA
>JANLUJ010000145.1:0-1343 GCA_031363425.1 Pirellula sp. | reverse complement strand
AACCGACAGGCTGGAAGCCTATCCCACTCTAATTCTCCCGAACTTGGTCCCAAAACGAACCTGGCGACTGTCGTCGAGTTTGAAAACGCCTCAAATAATCAAGATGTTTCCGTTCCGACGGAAAGGACTGTTCTGGTTCATAAGGATACTTTTTCATGGCCCGAAATGGGAGCGGTTCGACCGATTGCCCATGAACCGTGTTCAAATCCGCATCCTTGTCCCAGCCAACATTGTAAATGATGAAATCTCGTTTCCAGCCCTCAGGCAGTGTTGCCGTTTCGGTCGAAAACTCCACGGTCATCTCGTCGCCAGCCCCCATGACCACTTGCAGATCATCGGCGTCCTCAATCAGCTCCTTGACCTCGCCGAAACGGGTGAAACTACCAGTCATGGGTGGCCAAATGGAGTTCTTCGTTACGTTTTCGTATGCAAATCTCTTAGGGGCATTGCCCGGCTGAGGGATCAATGCCGAGAAGCCTCGATAGTGCAAATCCGCTTTCAATAGTTCTAGTTTCGTCAATCGATAGTCCGCCGTTTCCGATCTGCTGTCGCCACTCGTCCAAAATAGTTCATCCCAACATAGCTCCATGTTCGTTACGATGCGAACACGATGATCGTTCGATCGAAACTTTCCAGAAAGATCGATCGCTATCGTTTTGGTCTTGCCGCCAGGGAATCCGGCATACGGAATGACCTCCACCCATTTGCCATCTTCATCCGGGACTTGGATAGAAGGAGGGCTCAACTTTGGTCGCAGGGGATTTTCCGTCATTGCCAAATTAAGAGAAGTACAGGTTGGAAAAACCCAACCAGTCAAAAACAGCATTACCTCTTCGCCTTTTATGGAGTCGGTATTCAAGTCGACTTCCAACCAGTGTTGTTCCACCAGGCCTTGATTGAATCCCTCGTCCCAGCAACGGGTAAAACGCTGATCTCTCTTGGAAACCAATTCAGACTGGTCTCGTCTGCGCTGATCGATGACCGATCTAGGCTGCAATCGATTGCGAACAGTGTAAACTCGGAACTTTGCCAAATCTGGCGGCCCAACCTTCTCATTGGTGAAGATCTCCACCTCGGCTGGATGGTCAACCGCCATCAGTTGAACTGCATCGAAGTAAGCGGCTTCCCAAAGTTCTTCTGTGATCTGCAAGACATAGCGACCGTCGCGCGGTTGGACTTGAGCTCCATCGATCTTCAGGTATTCCCATTCACGCGAAGGCGCCGAAACCCCTTGTGCAAACTGAAGCCCGATCGGTGCGGCCCAAAGGCAGTCGGTACAAAACTCAACTCGCTCGCCATTCCAAGCGTATAAATAGGGGCAGGAGCCACCCAAATTCTGCTGG
>JANLUJ010000142.1:0-5425 GCA_031363425.1 Pirellula sp. | reverse complement strand
CAATTTCATCGCGAGTTTCCCGACGTAAAAGTATACGTGGCTGGCGTTGACCCGGAATTAAACGATCATAAATTCATAGTCCCGGGGTTAGGTGATGCCGGTGACCGGATGTTTAACACGCAACGCGAATAACAAGTTGGCCGATTGACTCCTGTGTAGCAACGCTTCCGTGTGACGTCGAACCTCGTTTTTCCTCGAGCAACAGGCGATGGCCGCATCGCACCCTCGCTCATCGGCCAACGACTTACTTGCGAATGTTTACGCCCTGCTTTTTTCTAAACAATTTGTTACATTACACCAACGGCCCTCCGGTTCGGGGAGCGTCACTTTTTGGCACTTTGAAAAGGAATGATGATTTATGCGTTGGGAAGGCCGGGAACAATCGTCAAACGTTGAGGATCGACGCGGGATGGCTATGGCCGCAGGTGGCCTTGTTGCTGGAGGTGGATTGGGAACGATCGTCCTCATGCTGATCATGATGTTCCTCGGTGCCAATCCGCAACAATTGATGGAACAAGTTGGGCAGCAACAAGAGCTGAACGCGGCCCGCGCCAAATCTATGCCAGAAAATGACGTAGATGCTCCACTAGTGGAGTTTGTGTCAGTTGTGATGAAAGACACCGAAGATGTATGGGGGAAGCTTTTCAAAGAACAACTCGGAGCACGTTACCAAGAGCCTAAGCTGGTCATTTTTAGAGGTGAAGTGCGTTCGGCGTGCGGTCAAGCGACGGCGGCTGTTGGGCCGTTCTATTGTCCAGGTGACAGCAATGTATACTTGGATTTCGATTTCTTCAGAGAGCTGAAAAATCGTTTCAAAGCCCCAGGCGATTTTGCCATGGCTTATGTTATCGCGCATGAAATAGGTCATCATGTTCAAAATCAGCTCGGACTATCGGCAAAGATCCAAGGCATGCAAAATCGAGCTGGTGAAGTCGAAAGCAATCAATTGAGCGTGCGACTTGAGTTGCAAGCAGACTACTTGGCAGGTGTTTGGGCTAAGCACGCTCAAGAAACGAAACGTATCCTCGACACTGGGGACATCAAGGAAGCCATGAATGCTGCCAATCAAATCGGAGACGATAAACTCACACAGGGTCGAGTGCGAAAGGAGAAGTTCACGCACGGTACATCGCAGCAACGAGTGAAGTGGTACTCGGCTGGTATGGCTTCAGGTGACTTAAACGGAATGATGAAACTATTCGAAGTGGATTTCGACGCACTATAAAAAATTTGTTTTAGCGACTAGAAAGTCTCGATCAATCGCATGGCAATTCGGATCCCTGTCGTTATCAGCCAACACGAACGCCGTGCTGGCTCCATCGCTGACTATGAGGAACAACTCATTACCCGACTAGTGATGGAAAACGGTCTAGACGCGACGCTCATTGCGGACTTAAAGTCGATCGAGGTGGACACCACGGATCACCTTTGTATCGAGGGCCTAAAAGGGGACTTCGCACTTGCAACATGGGAGACGGTCCCATATGTCTGCAATCATTTGCATCGTCTGGGGATCCCGGCGCTTGAGATCATCCCAGTGGACGGCGGACCAAAATCTCACAGCGGCAACCCTAGTCTTCAGGCGAAGAAGATCTTTATGATATCGCTTGCAACCAATAACCTTATCGACACCACCATCAAATCACTTAAGGACCTGCTTGCATCCCGTTCAACACCTGTATTTTCCATTGGTACTCCTCCAAACCGAAACAAGCCGTCCACGGTTGTACCGGCTCCAACCTTGATTGCGGCACCAGCTCCTACCCGAATTGATCCGGCAGTCCCTGGTGCTCATCAGGTATCATCGGCCGATTTGGATTTCCCTAACATCGATCAATTGATGGACGAGCTCGACCAATTTCAGATTTAGTTGTCGCAAGTCGCACCCGGCAGTCGCGATCTACAGTAGGTCACTCTTGCCGAGAGTGACTTTGCTCTGGCATGAGCCGATTCAGTTTTCCCAAACAATCATGCACGTTTCCCAAACAATCATGCACGGTGTGGTGAGCGAAATTACGTTCATCTCACCGTGATCAACCAACAAGACAATGTGGAGTTTTGCAAAGTGATATCAATTTTCGGATGGAGTCGATTGTGGTTAGCGATTGCGGTTTTTTCCACCTCCGCAGGTATCGCCGGAAGTATCCTTCCAAGCATCAAGGCGCAGGACGTTAATGAACTGGCGTCTGCAAAATTAGCTCCGATCGATGCTGATTTCTATAGCGTTTCCCTGAGGCTTCGAGAACAGTGGGACCGCTTGGTGGCTGGGCCAGTGGTTAAAGAATTCCTTCAACTTTCAGCCGTTGAAAATGCATGGGAGCAGTTTCGTTCCGAATGGACAGAACGGGACGGAATCGGATCCAATGCTAGATTTTTCCTTGAAAACCCAAATGCCCAAGATGCGATAGCATTCCTGAAGGAGTTGTCCGCAAGCGAGGTATTCATTTTCGGTGACAAAAACGTTGCGAAGTGGTACGAATCCCAAGCACAACTGAACGATGAAATGCGGGCGCTGTTGCTTTCTACTGATATCACCGCTGAGGAACTAGCGTCCAAAATCATGATGACAACCATTGACAAGGCAATGGGTCTAACCGTGCCGATCGTCCTGATCGGCGCTCGATGTAAAAACGAGGATTTAGCACTAAATAAGCTCGACCAATTGGAGGCCGTTTTGCTAGGAGGTCGCAGTACGATTTCTCAAGGCGATTTAATCTTTAAGAACTTGGATCGCATTGATGACGCACGAGGAAATCGTGTGCAATTGCGATTGGACGGAAAGCAGATGCCCTGGGACGACATTTGGACAGACGCTACCTTTGACGAAGAAACCAAGAACAGAGTGCGCGAAGTAGTTGATACGAAAAGCATCACCATCACCATCGGCATGCTCGATGGGTTCTTTGTCTTTGGGATCAGTCCCTCGAGCAAATCTTTGCTCGACTTAGGAAAGGGGACATCGATTTTGGACCATCCTGACATGCAACCAGTTAAGGAAGCTTTGTCGCGCCCGTTGACATCCGTGAACTTTACCTCTGACGCATTGGTCAAGGCAACTTTTGAGGCGAATCTCCATAATTTTTTCTCGCAGAACATCACCACGAACATTGCATCCCAATTGAGAATGCTTGAGGAAAAAAGCGAGCTCCGTGACTTTTTCATGGACTTAGTGAACGATTTTTCCTGGATCGATGAATCCATCGCCAAGCTGGTTCCCGAGTTCAAGGGTACAACGTCTCTCTCTTATTTAACGAATGACGGTTGGGAGCGACACGATTATTTGCGCACCAAGGGAGTTGTTTCCGACTCCAGTTCAAAGCTCAAGTCGTTGGAGCACATTGGCGAATCGCCGATGATGTTCATTGCGGGTAAACTTCAATACCGACCAGAATTTTTTCAGCTCAGCAGAAGGATTGTGCAGAAACTTAAAGCCCGATTTGACGAAGCGTTCGAGTTGAATTGGAGAAACGAGGACAATAATTTTGATCTGAACTCCGTCCTGGATTGGGGGGCATCGCAACTAGGGATGGTCTTCCCGTCGGTTAACTTTAGGAGCATTATTGAAATTGAGAGCGAAGGCTCAGAAGACTTTTTTTGGCCCTATTTGGTCCGTCTAGCGGATGTTTGGGAAAAGAAACTTCTACCGGCAATGACGGGTGAACATGCCATTGTACTTAGCGGGGGAATTTTGGCCTCGAAGCTGTGGCACAAAGATATGCCCCCATCCGTGGATCCATTGCCTTTCCCGGAATTTGCGGGGGTTTGTGGGATCAAGGACATGGCTATGCTCAAAGATGCGTTAGAAGATGTGTTGAAGCTATGCGATGACCTAGTGGAATCGGTTCGAATGAAGTCTCCAAATGCCGTCCCAGTAGGTTTCAAATTCGTTCGCCCTACAAGATCCGAAACGAGACTAGGGGAATTGTTTTGGTATGCAATTCCGGACGATTGCCCGGTACCTAAGGAGATGAAGCCTCAAATACTATTTGCTGACGACTACATGATTGACTCCTTTTCTGACAAGCAATCGATATCCTTGGCGGAGGCCCGGAAACTTTCGGTCGGCGTTAGCACCATCGATGCAACGGCAATTCAGTCGAACGTTTCCTACATACATGTCGGACGATTCTTTGAATTCGCTCGTCCATGGATCCGTTATGCGCTGACGGAAGGAATGGAGAGTATGGAAGATTCGTTGCTCGGAGAATTATCGTTGGAAAACTACGAACTGACTGGCAAGGACCTGCTTTCCGCCTGGGGCGTGCTCTCCAAGTTTGGGGAGTTGTCTAGCGCAACTCGCCCACAACCGAATGGCGGGGCCCATGTACGCTCGGTCTATAAAAGCCAAAATTCGGAATGATGGAAAGCAATGAACGACATATGTCGAGTTGGTGTTACTAAGCGATGGTCTGACGTAGTGGTATTTGGCGGCCTCGCTTACTTCGTTGAGGTACCCGATGATGCAAATGGATCGCCAAATCAGCAATTCGAGCAAATTTTTCGGCAAATGGACGCTCGACTCACAGAGATTGGAAGCAACAGGCAGCGATTGATTCAAGTCTTAGTCTATTTGCCGTACGCGGAAGACTTGCCTATTTTTAATGAACTGTGGGACGCCTGGGTTCCAATGGGTCACGCCCCCTCTCGCGCCTGCACTCACCCGCCGCTAGCATCCTCGGGTTATCGCGTCGAGCTTGTTATCACCGCCGCCATCGCGTCATCATAGCGAAAGAGTGCAGTCGGTCGTGCACCAATGATTTTTCAGGCTGCGGCGAGCCTCTTGAAAGGAATGGCCTGATTCATCTCGGGTAGATGGTCAAACGAGCTCAAATAGCTTCATTCGTTCATTGAATATGACTTTACCCCCGTAGCAATAAGCACAAGAAGTGCCAGGCACCTATTGACTTGGAGACGACTGCTTGGTACCCTGCTCTGAAAGGAGATTTTATATGCCTAGATTGCCACGAGCTGAACAGTTTGACCCGAACTCCGTGTGTATCGTCCATTTGGTCCAGCGATGCATTCGCCGGGCTTACTTGGCTGGCACTAAGCACAATAAGTGCCAGGCACCTATTGACTTTGAGCCGGCTGCTTGGTACCCTGCTTTGAAAAGGAGATCTTCTATGCCTAGATTGCCACGAGCTGAACAGTTTGACCCGAACTCCGTGTGTATCGTCCATTTGGTCCAGCGATGTATTCGTCGGGCTTACTTGGCTGGCGCTGATGTCGTCACCGGAAAGAACTTCGAACATCGTCGCGAATGGATCCGCTGCCGTATGGAACGGCTCGCCTCCGTCTTCGGCGTCGATGTTCTGACCTATGCAATTCTTTCAAACCACATGCATATCGTCATCCGAACCCGCCCTGATGTCGTCGCCGACTGGTCCGACTCCGAAGTTGCCCTGCGATGGCTGCGTGTCTTCCC
>JANLUJ010000134.1:0-3885 GCA_031363425.1 Pirellula sp. | reverse complement strand
AACTCGAGGACTCGGTCCCAAGAAAGTCAAAACGTGAGAAAGTTTTTAATAGCTGGCAATTGGAAGATGAACTTGTTGCGAGACTCTTCGGTTGCCTTGGCACATCAACTAATGGACCAGCTGCATAGCACCGGAAACGTGGATGTGGCTGTTTGCCCGCCCAATGTCTACTTGCACGACGTCGGAGCCGCACTTCGCGGCAGCCGGATCCATCTGGGGGCACAGAATGTACACCATGCTGCCGAAGGCGCTTTTACAGGCGAGGTCAGCTGCAACATGCTCAAGGATCTTGGCTGCAACTACGTCATTATCGGGCACAGTGAACGCCGCGCGATTTTTGGCGAAACCGACTTGGACGTGAATACCAAACTGAAGGCGGCGTTAAAAACAGGCCTGACCCCAATTGTCTGCGTTGGAGAAACCCTCGCACAACGCGAAGCAGGCGAAACACAGTCCGTCGTACGGGGTCAGTGTACGCATTCACTCGCCGGTTTGACCGCCGAGCAAATGGGGAAAACAGTGCTAGCCTATGAGCCAGTGTGGGCGATTGGAACCGGCAAGACAGCTACGCCCACACAGGCCGAAGAAGTTCATGCGGATATTCGTCAATTGCTCCAAAACTTGTTTGACGTTTCGGTCGCAAATTCGGTAGTCATTCAATATGGTGGCAGCGTGAAGGCTGACAATGCAAACGAGCTTTTAAGCCAGCCGAACATTGACGGTGCTTTAGTTGGGGGAGCGTCGTTAAAGGCCGAATCTTTCCTACCAATCGTTCAGGCCGCCATGAAAATTAAGAAATAGACATCCAACGCGACCCGCATGTCGTCAACAATCAGTTGGCTTTTGAAACAGCCAAGTGTTAAAATAAACGTGGGATGACCGTCAAATGTCATGATTTTTCATGTAACGTCGTCTCTCCGAGACGAAGATTGCACTCGTAGCTTCGTCTCTCCGAGACGAAAGTTCCACTCACGTAGCTTCGTCTCTCCGAGACGAAGGGTTCCATTATGGATAGGCCAGACCACATTCTTGGTGGAGACCACCGAGCCACAATTTCACGTCAAAGGGAACTAATTGCCATGAGATGCATTTTGCGCACCGTAACGAATGCAAGCTTGTTGTTGTTTGTTCTTTTGGTTTTAGCTAAAAGCACCAACGTCAATGCAGATACGTTTCAGATCCGTGATGGTGGCACAATTTCCGGGACGATTCTCAATGACCCAACAAGCGCTGTACTCAAAATCCGCACCAACGATGGTATTGTGTTGGAAATCGCCGGTAACAAAATCAAGCGGGTTCCAGTTTCTGCTGAAGTGGAACAAGTCTACAAATCTTTAGGCTCAAAGGAAGACACGGCGGAACTACACCGGGCCATGAGCCTAGACTTGAACCGAGATCATAAATATCTTTCCATAGCCCACAAAGAACGAGTCGTTGAACTGGAACCAAGCGATGAAAACTGGGGTTCACTAGGTTATTTCAAAGATCCGAAAACCGGAGAGTGGGTTAGCCGAGACTTCATCCACAAGCGGAAAGGATTGATGTACGAGGGCAAAAAATGGGACACTCCAGAATCGCGAGCAATCGATGATGCGAAAAAAAAATTGGACTTGGAGGTGGCCAACATCAATAGATTGATTGAGCAACACCTGAACAACCTTTCCGACGGAGGTCCAAAGGGGCAAAAAGCCATTGAGTTCTTTAATAATTTGAATGACAAATTGGCCATCAAGAAGATCTATGAGAAGTTGCTTAAGGACTCCAATCCTGGCAGATCCGAAATGTACATGCGAATCCTAGCTGGAATGCCCGGCAATTCTGCTTGCGGGGTCTTTGCCGAAATTGCAATGAATACTCCGAATGAAATAATGCGTGGCCAAGCCATTGAACTTCTAGAAAGGACGGAAGCCAGTCGCGAATTCGCTTTCAATTATTTTCTGAGCGTAATTGGAAACTCCAAGTCGACTCCGGCGTTTGTCGACCGAGCGGGTAGCAATATTCAGAGCTTTGTAGACAAACGAGCGATACCAACGCTCATCAGTCGTCTTATCACGAAGGTTACCAAGACACAAACCGTTCAGGCCCCAAACACTTTTAGCAAAGATGGCGGCAGTTCCTTGAGTACGGGGCCCCAAAAATATGAGACGCAGTACGATCATAGACATCAGTCGGTGTTGAGTGCTTTGCTTGCACTAGTTGACGACGGAACCAACTTTCAATACGAGATTCCTCGTTGGCGAGAATGGTATGCATATAAATTCGCCAAGTCCAACTTGGATCTGCGACGAGACGAGTGAAGATAGCCGTTCTCGAATATTTGTGCGGTGGCGGGTTATTAAGCGATCCGACTTCGCCGACCATCTATCAACCCCTTTATCGAGAAGGGCTGGCAATGCTTTCTGCTTTGGCCTGCGATCTCTCTCTTTGTGGTCATGAAGTGCACACTTGCCTGGACTCCAATGCATTTGCCGATACCTCGGTTCAACAGCTGACTACTTCTTGTAGCAAATTGCAAATCAGTGAAGTTGACACCAATTGGATGGAAAGTTGGATCGAGGTCGCGTTACGATGCGATCGAACCATTGTCATCGCCCCAGAGCTTCATCAGCAATTGGAGCGAATCGTCCAAGCGCTTCGATCTGCAGGCGCATCCGTCGTGGCGTCTTCGCAAATTTTCCTTCAAGCCACCAGCGACAAACTGGAAACAGCGGGCCTTTTTCAAGAATCAGGAGTTTGTCATCCTGCAACTCAGTCACTCACAAGCTATAAGGCATCAAGCAAAAACGGTTGCAAACTAGATGCGTCATTGCCAGTGACATTGAAGCGTCGTGACGGAGCGGGCTGTGCCGAAATGAGGTATTTCGCAAGTGAACCAATGCTATTGGGATGGTTGAACGAGCCTGACTCATTTCAGTTGTCAGATAACGACTGGATCGTACAGCAATGGCACGATGGAATCCCTGCAAGTATGGCAATCATCGCAAACGACGAATGGAGAGTACTAGGGGGCGTTGAACAACGGATTGAGCTACGCCCCGTTGCCGTCGACTCAGAGTCCATTGCACATGATTTCTTTGCCGTTTCCTACGCAGGTGGCATAGGACCACTCACGGCGATTTCCTATGAGCTTCTAGAGGGATTGGCGTTGCTAGTTCGCGATGCACTTCCAAGCGGAGCTTTGGGATGGATTGGAATTGATTTCGTCATTCCACTTTCGATGCGAAACCTAGAGGATCTATGCGTGATTGAAGTCAATCCGAGATTGACCACCAGTTACCTTGGTTATCGGCAATGGTATGGTCACGAATTATCGAACCTACTTGTGGGAGAAACAAAGCCATCGTATTGGGAGCGAAAAAAGGTCCTCAAGCAAATCGAGTTCGGCTCATTTTGAAGCGTCTAGCCTGGATTATCATAGCCAGAAAGCAGAACCAATCCGCTGGACAAGCCAGCGGTATTCGGAATCCCGAAGCCTTGAGCTGCGGTTCGTTCAGGCTTTTCGGCTAAACAACCGCGGGCTAGGCAAACCGAAAAGTCCGTCGATCGCGTCTAGTCGAGCAATTCGAGAATCGATTGCGTGTACATGTCGCTCAAGTGCTGCGCATCGTCGGCGCTAAACTTGCGTGGACAACATCTCAAACAGATCGATAACTTCCGCATGTATGTGATAATGGAAATGGTTACGTGTGTATTGATTCGAAGCGGCGGGACACCGATGATGTTTTCTAGCACGAGATTTCCAGCGATGATTCGGCCTTTGTCCCTTGGCAGTTTGGCTACAAATCGTTTGGACGGATCACCTGCGTTCGACAATGCCGCGGTTGCCAAGCAGCGTTTTCCGGATGCCATGAACGGAAGTAACCAACGGAATCGCATCGCTCCCCC
>JANLUJ010000065.1:0-3954 GCA_031363425.1 Pirellula sp. | reverse complement strand
GTGCATGGCCAAGTCGGCTAAAACATCAGGTATCGGTAACAGCGGTGGATCAGCAGCCTGCGATCCAATGAGTTCTATCGTCGATCGAACCGTTTCATTGGGACTATCGTCATGCAGCAGGCGTGGCCGATCGGACAAGGTAGTTCAACACGGTAAATCGAGTTTATTGATGGCGAGATAGGACACGTCGCAATAATACCTGCGGAGAACGGCCTAGGTCAAGCTGAAGCAAACCGGCGCTGACGAATGCTGCCAGTTGCGGTACGCTGTTGTTCGACTTCTCAAATCATCGATCGAGGCCCAAAGAAGATGCCCATTTACGAATTCTACTGCCCACCCTGCCACACTATTTATAGTTTCTTCGCCCGTTCCATGAATCAAGCCATCGCGCCGAAATGCCCAAAATGCGGTCGCAAAAAACTAGAAAAAAAGATTAGCCGCTTCGCGATTTCAAAGGGATTAACTGAAAGTAGCAGTTCTCCGGACCCTTTCGAAAATATCGATGAAAGCAAAATGGAGAAACTCATGGCGGAAATGGCACCGCATATGGACGAGAGCGGCGATGGTCCAGAGGACCCTCGCCAAATGGCCAGCGTCATGAAACGGATGTTTGAGCTGACTGGCATGCAACCAACGGGGGCGATGCTCGAGGCCATGAAACGCATGGAAGCCGGCGAAGATCCTGACAAGATCGACGAGGAAATGGGTGACTCGCTGGATGGTGATGGTGATCCGTTTGCGACCCCAGGCGCAAAAGGAAAAAGGCTTTCCCGGTTCTTCGAGGCTCCAAATGTCGATCCAGAATTGTATGATCTATAGGGAATCGGCTGAACCATCTCTCCCTGGCAGCCCACATTGAACCATTCATTTTTGTCGTTTTGGCAACAGGTTGCTCATCCTGCCAACCTGCTTGCACCGTGCGATAACTGATTGGAAGCAAATGCCCCTTGACGATTGACCACGGTCTGGCAACCGGAGTTGCGGTCGCCAGAGCGTGAATGGTTTGTTTCACGTTGCCCACCACCTCAATACTAAGACCTCAATGCAAAACCATAAATCGAACGAACGCTCCATCGAGCCAGGCTGGCTCATTGACTCACCCGAACGCATGCTCTCATGGGGAAGGCATGCCGACCGGACTGAAAAAGCCGCTTCCACTCTTAGGCAGTACATCTACATGCAGATGGCCGCTTCGGATTTGGTTCTGGATGAGGAAGCTCGTCTCAAAGTAGATTTGCCAGAGGGACTATTAGCAAACCTCGAAGAAAAAAACCGACTACTATCGTTGCTAAAAGCCCCGATCGATCAGCGAATTGAAGCGTTTCTCGCCAATCACTTCGCCGATCTCAAGTTAGAAACTCCCTTGCAATTGCCGACTATGACTCTGGTGTTAGACCATCATGGCCTTGCGAGGCAGCTTAGTCTCCCCGACGGTGGCGATCACTTTGAAAACGAATTGCTCAGTTCCTACCGTGTAGCAAATGGCGTCCTTCACAATCCTCGAGCGGACAGACGAACCACTCAAGGAACGTTTCATGTGACCGAAGGCGGGTTGCCTATTGCTGGCGATAAAAGAAGTGTGCCAAAAAACGTTTTCGCGAAATTGTTTCAACACGCGGTAGCGCCCCCCGAGACATTATTGGAACTGCCGTTCACGCAGTCCAACTCGATCCCCGCCAAGACCTTTGTGTCGCTGCTCGTACGTCCATTGGTATGTCCAGAGGTGCCCGGCTATTGCGAACACAAGACCATGGAGATCCGGTTCTTTGCGCCAGGCGGACTAGTCAGAAATCTTTATTTCGTCTAAACCATCTTTGGAAACTCGGGTGACCCTCTGGCCCCCTAAAACGACGCTGCCCTGGATTGCATGCACTGGACCGGACATACGGGTTGCGTCATCTTGGCACCGCATCTGATCCATCTAACCAAAGAATACGTGGGGCTGCCGCATATCTCCAAGGCAACCGATCTGCAAATGCGTGATCGAATGTACTGGGAGGATCCCGCCGAAAAATACAACGACGGTCAAGCCTTTAAGATCACCTGTCGCAATCAAGAAGGGGTTATCGTTACGATTATTGCCGACAACTATTACGGCTACTGCAAAAAAGAGGTCAAGACGCAAATCAGTTTCGCTGCCAACTTGTTAGGCAACGTCGAAGAAGAACACGCGGGAGGTACTCTCGCTTTTGTCTCACATAATTTGGGTGAAGAATTCCAGTGGAATTCGCGTCGTTACAACGGTCGGGCATTCACTGATATCGAACGGGATTACTCTGCCTTCATCGATATCAAGCCTGATGGCTATGGGATAGACAAGCAACATCCCAATTTGGTTTATGTCCCAGAAGACGCACTCGCGTCGTTGTTCGATCGAACCATTCGTTGGACCCGAGCGAACCAAGTGTATTCGATTCAATTGGAGCAAAACAAAATCTATATGGCGCCAAGCGGTTATAAGGTGCAAATGGAGAAGCACCCTTGCGCTCCGTCATGGCGTTTGATCGGAACGACTGGCGAGGGAACCGTTTGCCACAAACCGTGCACCGTCAGCGGCGGTGGCAAAAGTGAAATCAGCAAGTCGCTTCGTGACTACATGCAGGGGGGGCCCATTTTTGTCTCCGACATCGATAGCGACTTCAGGCGTTTGGAAGAGATCTTCAATCGCGATTTTTCAGATCGTTGGCGCGAGGATTCGAAAGAAAAGCCGAACTACGAAAATCGAGAGAGTCGCAAAGTACTTGATCCAAGCAGGACACTAGGCAGCGTAATCAAATTGCTAACTCCATCTAAGGAGTACACGGAAAAGTACAGCGAATGGCTGAGAGGGATTCCTACGCATCTTTATGCTATGGCATTCATCATCAAACGCTTCTGCAAACCGGAATGGAAGGGCAATTGGCGAGATCATTTTGGCGTCGATGTGGTAAACGGCGACAACGGGCACGAACTCAAATACGAAAACCGCAAGCTCGTTGGGATGTACCTTCGCGTGGGACTCGACCCACTCGGCCGCTGGCGAATGTACAAACTGCGACAAGACTTTGCTGCCGCCGAGAAAATTCAATTGGAGGACGACATCACTGCCAGCGTAGTCGTTCCCAAGCGATTCCTACCAACACTACCTGTGACCGCAACGCACACCAAAGAACGGAGCTACAAGTTTGTTGCCAACTGTGAATATCGCTTGTTTCAGCGTCCCGACGACGCAGTCCACCGAGGACTCGACAAACAGACTGAACTCGACATGGCGGACGTCGGTAATTTCTTTTGTAATTTCGAACCGCTCTCGCGCGAGACGATAGCACAAGAGATCGCCAACATTATTGACTTTGAACAATACACTGCACCGATGCAGAATCGAATGAGCTCGTTCGTCGCGAGCAATCAATCCTTCGTCGTTTCGTCGGCTCAGCCTCGGATCGTCGATGGAAAGCCCTCAAAAAACCCACGCTACTTGCAAGACCGGACAGACTTGTTGGATCCATTTGATCGGTATGTTGCGTATCGTGGCATGCAGCTTTATCGAGCAACCCCGGCCGGTGAGAGCGTACCTGCTCCCGTCAATGCGATTCTTTCAGGCCGCCGAAATAACCCACCCGACCTCAAGGCGGGTATTCGTTCGCTGGCCGTCTATAGTCCTATTCACTATCAGGAGCTACCTGAACTCATCATGGATTACGTTTGTTCGTTGACGGGCAAGAGTCCGTCGACGACCGGCGCAGGAAGCGAGGGAGCACTCACGAAAGGGCCCTTCAATGCGCTCAACATGGTTTACGATTTGAACACAACCATTGTTAGCATGATTCTTACAGGCCTAGGTGGGTTTAGTACCGCAGCTGGCCATATAGGCCCTGAAATTGAAGTGGGACACGATATCAGCATGTTCGTTCCGGAAATCTGGTGCCGACTGCGCCCGGAGGAACGCGAGCCAGAGTTCCTAATGAAAGAAGG
>JANLUJ010000030.1:0-6906 GCA_031363425.1 Pirellula sp. | reverse complement strand
CGAGCACCCGCTTCAGCGCGCGACCTGTGGATGCCGTCGATCCTAATGGAGATGTAATCAACGAACTGCGAGAATCCAAAGCCTTACTTCGAAGGGAACTGGCGCGCATCTGGCTCGAAGCAACGGATGTTAGTAGGCCTGACGGGGTTGTCGAAAAGTTCAAAGCAATCGCTGGGGACAAAAAACAATCGGAAGGATTTCCGGCGACACTCTCCGAAATCTGGATTCGATCTTTGAGTTCCCCTGTCACTGCCGATGCATTTGCAAAAGAACGCGAACGCCGTATGGCTGCCAATAGAGCAAACCTCTCGCTACTCGCCGATTTTTCATTGGAACAGGCAAATGGCGGCTGGAAATGGGAAGGCTTCGGATTGAAACACGGTCTAACCACCAACGGAGAAATTGTCATTAGCGCCGAAGGTGATTCCGCCTTGCAACATATATTGCCGGCCGGTCGATTCTCGCACGTTTGGTCGCAACGACTGGCAGGATCTTTGCAAAGTCCACAGTTCGATCCAACGAATCCAATCACCTTCTCGGTCGAACTTGCTGCTGGAAAACGTGCGTCACTGTCCTTCATCGTGGACCGCGCTATCAATCCAGAGCGACTTCAGTTTCCGAATCGACCGTCTATAGGTTGGCAAACATCGATCGCTGGGAATTTTGATTCCTTGGAAGGTAGTATCGACGCGGCTCAGCGTCGCGTCTATTTCGAACTCGCCACGAAGGCGATGAACAACTATTTCCCGCCTCGCGTGGGCTATGGCGGAGTCACTGAAGCGGAAGTCGAAGATCCATGTTCGTGGTTCGGTGTGACACGCGTTTACCAGCATTTGCCTGGCCAAGTTCCGCAGGATGAACTCGGCCGTTTTCAACCTTTGTTCGAAGAATACCTGAAAGAGGCCGACTGGGCCTTGAAATTAACGAAACTCCTGCGGGCCGCTATTCATGCTTGGTCGGTCGGCCAGTGCACCGATGAGGACGTACGTTTGCTAAACGATGCCCTTCAACAGAAACTTTTACCGAACGGAATCAATGCATCGTCCGAGGTCGCAAAGTTGGTTGCAACGTATCGAAGGATCGAAGAAAAGATACAGCCCGATCGTACCGTAGGATCTGCTGCAGAATGGAACGAAGGAAGAGATGAAAGGATCGGAATCCGCGGTTCGTATACGGAGCAAGGTGATTCGGTCAAACGCGGTATGATACGTTTACTAGGCAAGCCTTGCGAACGAACGAACCCTTTGTCTAGCGGAAGACTGGAATGGGTTCGGCAGGTTACCGATGCTCGCAATCCATTGACGGCCAGAGTTTATGTGAACCGCATCTGGCAATACTTGTTTGGTGCTGGACTCGTTCAGACTCCGGACGACTTCGGACATCTGGGTGAATTGCCGTCACATCCAGAGTTGTTGGATTATCTTGCGGCACGATTTATTGAGGACGGATGGTCCACGAAGAAGCTAATTCGAGTCTTGGTTAATTCTGCCACTTGGCGTCAAGCAAGCCTTCCATCGCGCCGCGCCATGGACGTCGATCCGGAGAATCGGACGTGGCACCATATGCCCATGCGGCGTTTGGAGGCCGAAGCGATTCGAGATTCGATTTTAGCCGTCTCTGGCCGACTGGACCGAACATTGTTTGGACCTTCCATTGAGCCCTTTCGAACCGCTGAGGATTCGCAAAAGCGGCTTTTGAAAGGACCGCTAGACGGTGAAGGTCGGCGAAGTATCTACCTCGAGATGACTCTGATGGAACCACCGAGATTCTTGGCTCTTTTCAATCAACCGATTCCGAAACAGACTGTTGGTCGCCGCGATGTTACCAACGTACCAGACCAAGCGTTGGCGTTGCTCAATGACCCATTCGTTATTGCCATGGCCAAGCACTGGAGCGAACGACTTGTTTCGGACGGCGCGAAGACTCCCGAAGATCGCATTGCTGGCATGTTGGAAACTGCACTTGCGCGTCCAGCACTACCTCAAGAAGTCAACAGCTTATTGCAGTTGACCAATAGAAGCCGCGAGTTGCGTGGAGTGAGTGAAGATCTTCTCGGTTGCCAGCCGGCATGGCAGGATGCCGCTCATACCGTTTTTAATCTGAAAGAGTTTTTGTATGTTCGGTAGCATGATCGACAAAAGTCGTTGCCCTGGCTGCGAGGCTCATGCAACAACTCGGCGAGATTTTCTTCAGCATTCAAGCATGGGCTTTGGTTGGCTCGCATTTGCAGGCTTAGCGAATCAAGGAATCGCCACCTTCGCTGACGAGACTGGGTTCACTGCACCTCAGTCCGCCCTCCACTTTGCACCTCGCGCAAAGCGTGTCATCTTCTTGTTCATGGACGGAGGTGTCTCGCACGTTGACTCCTTTGACCCAAAACCTGAACTTACCAAACAACATGGCAGGCCGGCGAAATGGAAGCAGGATCCATTGTCTCAATCGGTCAGCGCTGGCCGAAAGTGGCTCGGCAGTCCGTGGCAGTTCAAACAACATGGCCAGTCCGGATTGTGGGTCAGCGAACTGTTTCCCCATGCCGCAAGTGTCATTGACGATTTATGCGTTGTCCGCTCGCTGACCGGTGAAACGCCGCTGCATGGGGCTCAGTCGTTATTGATGCACACGGGGCGTTCGATTGCGGCTGCACCGAGCATGGGTTCTTGGATTTCGTACGGTCTGGGACAGGAAAACGGTCAACTGCCAGGCTATGTTCTCTTGAACAACGATTGGATCCCCAATGGCGGGTTCCAGAACTTCGCAAGCTCTTTCCTTCCGGCTACGCATCAAGCTGCACTCGTCCGCGCGAAAGGTATCCCGGTCGACAACATCGTGGCCGCCGATCCGACGGATATCCAGCGCGCCAAACTCAATTATTTACACGAACAGGACAGTGTCTTTGCTCGAACTCAAGGAGCCTCGCAAGCGATTGAGTCTAGCATTCGCAATTACGAGACAGCAGCCCAAATGCAGATAACAGTTCCTCTGCTTTGCGATGTATCATCCGAGACCGCCGCAACAAGAAAGCTTTATGGTGTCGATCGCGAAAACGACTTCGATAAATTCTACTCGCTGCAATGCCTGCGGGCTCGGCGTTTGGTTGAAGCAGGTGTACGTTTCGTCGAAATCACTTGCCCCAATACGCACGCCAACAATTCTCCTTGGGACCAACATGGTGAACTCAAGCTGCGACACCAGGAGAACGCCCGGATCACAGACCAGCCAGTGGCAGCATTGATCACCGATCTCAAGCAACGTGGCTTGCTCGATGAAACCCTTGTAGTCTGGGCAGGCGAGATGGGACGCACGCCACACAGTTCCGGAACCGACGGTCGCGATCATCACGTTAGCGGCTATACGATTTGGATGGCCGGAGGTGGCATCCGGGGTGGGATGACATACGGATCCACAGACGAAATGGGGATGAGCGCCATCGAAAACCGGCTCGATATTCATGACATTCACGCCACCATCCTACACCAACTTGGGCTGGACCATGAACGCCTTACGTTTCGCTTTGGAGGTCGCGACATGAGGTTGACCGATGTGCATGGTCGAGTAATCAAGGAGATTTTGGTATGAGGCTTTGTGCGTAGACGCGGCGCACACGTCGGTTGTCCGCCAGGTATATTGACGGATCACAAAGGCCACCGAAGCGTCCACTTGTTCCAACGTGGTGTTTGTTGGCCGAAAGAACTACCACGATGCGGTCCGAGAAGTCATCGTGACGCTTTGGGAATCCTCGGATCGACTGTGCGGTGATGCAAAAGGACCTTTGGGATACCACGCTCAATCCTGCCACGCGTCGAGTGTTGCGAGTCGAGATCGACGATCAATTGGAAACGGATCGGATCGTGAACGACCTCATGGGCCGCGAGGCCTCGGCCCGTTTCCGTTTCATCATGGACAGAGCCGAATAAGCACAGGAAATCGATGTATAATACGCTTTTGTAGCACAGTGGTCCCAATGTGAATACTTAATCGAGGACGGCAAACGAGAATGGATAGATCCAGCGTTATTAAGACAACTCTCCATGGACAGGATGATCGTGGTATCATTGCAAATACGACGCCATCGGAGTGCATTGCCATGGTTTGGCAATTGACTCTCGATGCCTGGACATTCATGGATCCACAAGGTGCTAAATCCGAATTTCAAAGACATGTTGTCCGCATTGAACGACGCGCAAGCTGACTATTTGATTGTAGGTGCTTACGCAATGGCGGCTTGATGGCTTGCCCGCATTCGTGATCGGGCTAAAGGAACTATTAAAAAACAAACTTGCTGCAGGTCGACCAAAAGACTTGCTAGACGTAGATATCTTGAGGTCACTCGATTGAGGCGTGCATGCATTTCGTAGGTTGTCTTCAACGTGTCTCCAGCTACTAGGCCTGAGATGGTAGCCGTGTTGGTAACTGCGCCTGGTGTAGCAGAGTCAAACGTTACAATGGTGCCCGCGCCCGCTGGCCATGAATAAGTTATGCATGAAATTGGCAATTCCGTTTCGACGCGCACAGATCCGACAATCGAAAGACGAATATGACAATGAAAGTATCTCTATTTCTTTTAATGACCACTCACTTGGTCATAAACTCCTTTGCCCAGGAAGTTCCTCTCGTCTTTGAAGCCGAGCACACCGGCGCACGATTTCCAATACCGGTGTTGCCTGCGATTGAAAATCTTCCGATCGTCAGGCCCTTGACCGACCCATTCCAGTGGTCCGATGGAAGCGGCCGCTCTACCAAGTTTGCCGATTGGAGTCGCAGGCGTTCCGAGATTAAGTCCGAAATCGAACACTACGGAATCGGAGAAAAGCCAGTTCGTCCGAAAGACATTGTTGCCAGTTACTCTGGGGGTACGCTCACGGTAAAAGTCACTGCAAACGGTGAAACATTGACATTGACCTCCAAGGTTGCGCTACCAACGGGCAACGGACCGTTTCCGGCGGTGATCGGGATAGGTCAGGGTAGCGGCAGTCTCCCCTCCGATATCTTCGAGAGTCGCAAAGTTGCGAAAATTTCATACAACTTTGCGCAAGTCATGGCTCACACGCAAACGCGTGGCAAGGAGCCTATCAATCGGCTTTATCCTGATCTGACGTATATTGGTGCCTATAGCGCTTGGTCTTGGGGAGTGAGTCGTCTGATTGATGGTTTGGAGTTAGTTCGGGATGATCTCCCAATTGATCTCAAGCATCTCGCCGTAACTGGCTGCTCGTTTGCAGGAAAAATGGCGCTCTTCGCCGGAGCCTTCGACGAGCGCATCGCGCTCACCATCGCTCAGGAGTCGGGCGGTGGTGGCGCTGCGGCTTGGCGCGTCTCAGAGACTCTTGGGAATGTGGAAACACTGGGGAACACCAGCAGCGCTTGGTTTATTCAAGATATGTTTCGTTTTTCCAACTCGGTTCCCAAGCTTCCGTACGATCACCATGAGTTAATGGCTATGGTTGCACCGCGCGCCTTGTTAGTATTGGGAAATCCAGATTTCCAATGGTTAGCTGATGAGTCCGGCTATGTCTCGTCTCGAGCCGCACATGAAGTCTGGAAAGCGTTTGGCGTGCCCGATAGGTTTGGCTTCTCAATCGTTGGTGGACATGGGCATTGCCAGCTCCCACCAAGCCAAAGGCCCGAGGTCGAGGCCTTCGTGGATAAATTCCTACTTGGTGACCAAAGCGCGAATACCGCGGTGACCAAGCATCCATTTGAGAATGTTAATTATGAGCAATGGATCGATGGATGGTTAACTGGAAAGTCAAGCTTTCCAGAGCCCGACACGTCTAACGTAGAAACCGTTTTCTACGAAGTTGAATGCGGAACCTATGGTGCGGATTGGAAAGATGAGAAAGATCCTAAAGCTTCCAATGGACGATACCTTACGATCAAGTCGGGATTAAATAGTTCCAACAAGGCTCCGACCTCAATTGAGGGTAGCGTACTGATTCCATTTTCCGTTAGCAAAGATGCATCGTTCTACGTGTTTGCAAGAGTGAATTGCCCATCCGCAGACGATGATTCCTTTTGGATAAAAATCGACGATCGAGAGTTTGTCGTTGCCAACGGACTGCGTACAACAGGATGGGATTGGGTAAAACTCATCAAGACCGATTTAAAAGCCGGTGACCATACCCTAACTTTGGCCTACCGCGAAGATGGAGCCTTGATCGACAAGATCGGGATAACAACTTATGTTTATGGCCCCACGGAGTTAGGTGGCGAAGCTGTAAACCGTTGTGAAAAGTGAGAAGCCGAGTAAAGCGGGGATCGTCAGGTTTGTGAGGCGGTTATGCCCCCCAAGTTACTCTGCCTGCTCTTGAGGAAACTCATGGCCGAGAATCTCATGGATCATTTGTTCATGCGAATCGTTCGCACGGACAACGGGCATGGTACCAGCCTTGTTTCCAATCGCGATATGCCTAAGACGATGAAGCTCTAACATGCCGTTTTTTCCTCGCGATATTTGTTCCAGCTCAATTCGTCGTTCTTCTCGTGATAAGTTGGAATTGCTCCTATGAACCATTACCATTTCTCCTTTGCTGCAATTGCCCTCATGGAATAACTACCTAATGCCATTCTATCAATGTCGATCGTGCTTCCGGATGCCCAAATGGTTAGCAGTCACTTGAGAACAGCTTCAATGACTTTCTTTTTTTCCGGCGGCAGGTTTTTTTCCGGCGGCAGGTTTTTTTTCAGCGGCAGGGTATAGAGATATATATCGCGTGGGACGCCGTCGGGTTGAGTCGTGATGGTGACTAAACGGTCATGCTGGATATCCTTGAGAGCAAATTCATGGCACACGATTCTAGATCCGTCTTTGAGCTTCTCCAGTTGCGGAATTAGCCCCATGTTTATTTCGGGCAACAAGTAGAGCGTAATGACGGTTGCGTCGCGGAGATCCAGCTTGAATATGTCCTT
>JANLUJ010000029.1:0-10461 GCA_031363425.1 Pirellula sp. | reverse complement strand
GCGTCCTACCAGATCTTGGATGGTATTCCGCGTTTTGTAAGCGATGAGCACCTTGAAAGTTTTGGCGATCAGTGGACAAAATTTGAGGTTGCCCACGACGCGGAAGACCGGAAGACCTTTGCGGCAAAGACCGGTGTGTTGCTTAAGAAATTGCAAGGACTTCGAATACTTGATGCAGGCTGTGGGGGCGGTCGATACACTAAGATCTGCGGCGAATCAGGAGCAACCGTTGTTGGTGCAGATCATACTCGAGCAGTGGATAAGGCCCGGCATCTTTGTGCTCATTTGCCGAATACCCATTTCCTCCAGGCAGACTTGAAGCGTTTGCCGTTGGAAAAAGCATCGTTTGATTTCGTTTTTTCCATTGGAGTGATGCACCATGACTCAGACACAAAAGCGGTCTTTGATGAAGTCTCGAGAATGGTGAAACCGGGTGGGAGATATTCTGTTTGGCTGTATCGACGGAATCAATGGTGGCAGGAGCTGATTAACACGAGCCTGCGCTCGGTATCCACCAAGCTCCCTTCTCAGTTGCTTCTGCCCTTCAGTCACCTCGGTGCGATTCTTGGTGGCATCCCCATTGTCAATCGAACGCTAAACAAAATCGTGAACTTCTCGGCACATCCGAATTACGAAAACCGAGTTTGCGACACTCATGACTGGTGGGCTCCTAAGTTTCAACACCACCATACGCAAGATGAATTGATTCAGTGGTTCCGCGATGCAGGTTTCGAAAGCATTCAGATACTTCCACCCGAAAAGGAGGGCCGAATTTACCAGTGGGCTTACGATCACGATCTGCTTATCGGCAGCGGAGTCAATGTGACAGGCATTCGATCGTAGGCACGCATGCGAGCAGCGGACGAGAAATTCAGATACAATTTACCTTTAGGCGAGCGGCAAGTTGAACAGGACCAGTACGGTAATCCAACTCCTGCAGCTCGCCTTAGCATCGTACGGAAAACAAGTGGCATAGGCTTCCAACCTGTGGACGTCAAATCACAGGCTGGAAGCCTATGCCACCATGAAGAACCGACAGTAAATTGCCGCTCGATGCTTAAGAAGTCACCTTTTGTTTTTTTTAATGCGGAATGAAAATGTTAAGCGGGAATGTCATGTTTTCAAAACAAAAATATTTGAGTCTCGGACTCCTTGTCGTTGTCATGATCACCGATGCTCGGAGCGATCAATTGCAAGTCGGCGTTGGTCATCGAGTGATTACCCCCAACCCGTTATTGCCTGTTTCAGGAGGGATGGGGCCGACCTCGCCAGCTACTGAAAAAAGAGGCGAACTCGAGGCGCGCGCGATTGTGTTTCGAAGCGGTCAGACAACGGTAGCCTTCGTCGCTTTGGATCTTTTAGGATTTCCATCCGTACTCTGCGATCGGGTCCGAATCCAGACACCTAGGATTCCGGCGACGAACATCTTGATCGGTTCAACCCACACGCACAGTGCACCAGATTGTTATGCCTTTCCAGATGGAAACGGCGGCCATACTGGCGATCTCAAGTACATCGATTTGGTCTGCAAGAAGGCGGCGGAAGCGATCAATGATGCATTGGACAACCTTCGTCCGGCTCAACTCAAAATAGGCACAGATGAGGCGCGGGGTCAGATTGCATACAACTACTATGCGCCTGACCTATACGATCGACGCATGAGCGTGATTCAAGCGATCGCACCCGACGGTAAAACGATTGCGACTCTGGTGAATTATGCGATTCATCCCGAAGTACTTGGGTCGCGACTTGGGATAGTTAGTCCCGATCTTATTGGCCCGATGCGAGATCGTTTGGAAAGCGAATCTGGCGGTATGGCCATGTTTATGAATGGTGCCCAGGGTGGAATGGTTACTGCTGACAATCGCAATCTGGAAAAGCCAAAGGATGCATTGCGTGGTTACTGGCAAGACAATCGTACGTGGGAGGAATGTCAACGAATCGGACGGACAATGGCGGACGAGGCTATTCGAATCGTTCGCGAGGTTCCTTTGCAAAGCGCACCAACGCTTCTTTGCGCATCAGCCGACGTGACCTTTCCGGTGAACAACGAAGTACTTTGGATGGTCATTCAAGGTTCGCCCTTGAAGTATCCAAACAATCCCGATCATACCATCACAACACGCATCAACGTCGTCAATTTGGGCAACGCACAGATCTTGACAATCCCTGGCGAAGCCCTGCCCAATATCGGTTTCTATTTGAAGCGGAAGATGCATGGCCAACACAATCTCTTGTTCGGCTTAACGAACGATGCTTTCGGATATATCCTAACAAAAGTTGATTTCGCGAGTTTTCCGCGTTATGACTACGTGAGCAAAACATCGCTCGGAGAAATGACCGGCGAAATCTTGATAGAACGTTCACTAGAGTTGGTCGGTAAGTCCCCGAAGGCTGAATAACACTCGACTCATCGGCGATCTAGTGACGATTCCAATAGATGACAGCGTTGTGAGTTGCTCGGCCGACCGCGATGATGTCCTTGCGGCCATCACCATCAAGATCGGCTACAACCATGTCCTCAACGGCAACTTGACCTGGCTCGATGAGAGTCCGTTCCCATTTTTCTCCCGTGAAGTCATAGACCCTTATACCGCAACGGTGCGGTGCATCGGCATTGTCTCGAACGCCAACCACGATTTCGTCGTCTGAATCGAAATCGAGGTCCGCGCAGGCTACCGCATGCCCCCACTTGAGTTCCTTGTCGATTACGTTGCGAAGCATGAAGCGTAGCGCTCGATTTGGATCGTGAGAATACACTACAACTTGGTCTCCGTGCCAAGGCTCAATGGTCGCAATGAACTTGCTTCCCCCCGTAAAATGGCCGAGCCGAATTTCGCTTGAACCCAGTGCGGGCGCGATCCCTTGATGGCCCATGCCTTGCGGGTAAACAAACTTTTTTCCATCCTTCGTGAACATCAATCGAGTTGCACCTTCGTAACTCGCAATCAGAATGTCGGTGTTCCCCTCGTCGTGCATATCGACGATTTCGAAGTTGTGGGACACGTGTCTCGACTCATCGAGAACTTTCATCGTCCATGGATCGGATTCGGGCATGCTCGGAATCTCAAACTGCAAAAGCCGCACTGGCGTTTGTTCGAAACCCGGAGCGACCGAATTGCGTCCCTTCAACGGCAGCACGATAAGCTCCAAGCGTCCATCTTGATTTGCATCGCCCCAATTCATCCTATGCGTTGTGGGCTCCTCGGCGATCTTGAAATACTTCCACGGTTGACGTGGATCGCTCGGCGATTTTAACCACCCAATCTCGCCGCCTGAGCTGGTGTTATTGGGTTGCCAATCATGGCCGATTGCCAAGTCGATCCTGCCGTCGCCGTCAATGTCGCTCGGAGCCATACATACGTTATCGTTCTTGGCGTTAGGAGTCGAATGAATAACATGGGCTTGCCAAGTCGGGTTCTCCAACCACAAGTAGCGTTTGCTATCAGCAATTAGAATATCGAGTTTTCCATCTCCACTTAAGTCAAGCGTTCGGACGGCGTAGCCGACTTGTAGTTCGACCGGCAGTACCTGCGGTGTCCACTGAGCGTCGACTTTCATACCGCAATGAATAGCGATGAGGAAAGAAAAAAACAGTGAACTTATAGACGAAAAAGCGAACCGTGTTCTCCAAAAGCACATGACACTACCTCATTTGAATCGTGAATCAATGACAGGCTTAGCATCATATCAAAATCATGACTGCAAGGCATTCGCGGAACGCACGGGATTCAGCGATTGCGTTTCGACTTGTCGGCTTCAGCACCCAGCGGCATCACGCCCATTTCGCGGGCGGCAGTGATCGAGATGAACTGGGTATTCGGATCCTCTTTGGATTTAAATGCTTCAGCGTTTTCAAGGATATGGTTTTTGCCGGCGTCCAGTGCAGCGACAAATGTTCCATGCGACTTTTCGAATTCTTTTTGTTTCAACTTCGCCGGCAGTTTGGGTAGCTCGAGCACCGTTTTTAGATTGTCTTGCCCCAGCATGGTTGTCTCTAAACCGAATAGCGTTGGGTTCTCTTTGTTGCCATCGGAGAAGGCTAGAAAGCAATGCCGAGGTACCATGACCAGATGCACATCCAGACCAATTCGCCTCAAAATGCTCGCCATTAGTACCGATCCATCCACGCAATTTGCCTGCGAAGATTGCACTGTGTCATCAAGGAAGCGGACGGTTTGACTGTAAACGAACTTGCTCGGAGGGGCTGTCGAAACATCGCTGTACTTGATGCCACGACGTTGCAATGCATTCCAAATGGCGAAGACTTGGGAAAGCACTTCTTCCTGGCTGCCTGACTGATAGCCGGTGAACCCATTGATAAGTTCGTGGTCTTTGGCGGCACTCAACGCTTCTTTAAGCAGTCCATCGATCCAAGGATGGTTTTCATTGACGTAGGCGGCGAAGGTCACCGATATATCTTCGATATCGTCACCGGCATCGTCCAGTTTGACATAGAAAGGGCAGTCATTGATCGAACGAAGGAGCACGGTTTCGTCGATTTCAGCGATGACCGAATCGTCGATGGAAACCTTGATTTTCAAGTTGGCCGGTTTTTGTTGAACGCACCGGCGAAGCGCATCATAGTCCCAAAGCGCCTTCGGATAGATATGGATTACGTCGTAATCGTCGTCGCTTTCGCCCTCCCATTTGGATTTTCTAAGAAAGCCATCACCAGAAATTTCAACGGTGATCCTTGCGCCTTCGGCAACATTTTCAAGTTCGATGCCCACGCTACCGTTCTCATCACCAAAAAGCGGAATGTCTCCTTCTTCAAGTTCTGGATCGTCATCGGTTTTTTTGTCTTCCGCTCGTTGTTCGTCTCCGTTCCAGTCCACAGTGGCTGTGGCGATGATATAGCTTGGAAATAGGTCGTTGCCGGTGTAGCTTAGAAATCTAGCCGTCGGATCATCGGCGCTAGCTCCGACCGAAGCGAAACAAAGGCAACATAGTAAAGCAAGGCAAAATCGCTTCATTCGGAAGACTCATTAAGTTGAAAACGGATGGGATTCAGTTCGTTGCAGACTTGCTCTTTGACGTTGCGAACAAACGCACATCCATTTCTTATGTTAGAAAACTGAGAAAGCAATGTAAATTCTTCCGTTCGAACGCGGAGAACCACACAAAGTCGTATCGAATAAAATGAATGCAGTAATTGCGGGGTTAATTCCAATTCCATTGAATTGGCCCGTGGCCGACGCTGCTAGCGTCGGTTCGGATGCTGGCAGCATCCGCCACGATCTCATTTGCGATTACTTTCCAGTCGTGACGTCAACCTCCTTTTTCTCCTCTTTGGGAGGATTTTTGAACGCACCATGTTCGGAGGCGAAATGCGCAGTTAGGTAAAAAAGCTTGGCTGCCGCTGCGATTTTGTGAAAATTGATTTTCGAGACTTGGTCGGATGGCCGGTGATAGTCTGGATGAAAGCCGCCGAAGAGAAATGCAACGGATGTCCCTGTCTTAAAGAAGTTGAATTGATCGCTTCTACCAAAGACCCCTTCTTCGTCATATTCGAATGCAAAGTTGACGCATTGATTTGCCTTAATGATCACGTCGTGCAGGTCTGGGTTGCCCTTTTTGCTGCCAACCAAATGGATCGATGTTTCATTCTCGCTAGCGGCTTCGCCATCTTTCTCTTCGTTTCGCCCGACCATGTCGACGTTAAGCATGCAGACCATTTTGTCCAGCGGCAATAGTGGGTGATCGACGTAGTGAGCCGATCCGACGAGTCCAATTTCCTCTCCCGCAAACCACATAAAGAGTATGCTTCGCTTTGGCTTGACTGGGTTTGCAGAGATGGCTCGTGCGATACTCAGCAAGGCAGTAGACCCAGATCCGTTGTCGTCGGCGCCGGGAAATAGAGTGCCATTTTGAAGGCCAAGGTGGTCCAAGTGCGCACCGATGACAACGTACTCATTCCGCAGCTCTGGATCGGAGCCTGGTTGCCATGCGAGCACATTGGGAACGGCGGCTGGTTCTTCACGGTAGCGAAGTTCGAGCTTGACATCTCCGTCCACCAAATGCACTTCGGCCTTGTCCCCTTCGACTTGTCGTATCCAACTCGAATCGCCCTTGAACGCCGTAAGGATGGTCGTTGCGGCGGCAATTGAAATGGTTCCCGAAAGACTCGCAGCGCGTTGTCGCCCCCCTTCCCGCTGTATTTGCGAACCCGACTTTGGCTGAGCATCTACGATACGGAATGTTGCCAATGGTCTCTGGCGGGCAAGGAGCATTTGAGCGCGTCCTTGTGCTTTCTCGTCAGCCGTGTAGAAGACGACTTTGTCGCGAAGCGAAACAGTGTCATCAAGCTTCGGAGCTTCACCAGCGAGGCTCACGAAAACCACGCCACCGCTGACTTCCGGAACGTTGGTAAATCGTTCGAGTCCGATAGCCTTTTCAAAGAGGATCGAAAGGTCATTTGGGCCAGTCAAACGCGATTGAGTCGGTTCAACGAAGAGTCGCGACATTGGCAGCATTTGAAAATAAGTGCCACCATCACCCATGGGTTCCAATCCGAACTCGGCGTTTTTGCCAGCGACCCAATGGGCGGCTTTGGTGTATCCAATTTGTCCAGAGCCTCGACCCTCGAAGCCGGGTCCCGCAAGTATCGAAAGCCACTCTTGGGCATGTTCGTCAGTAATGGCGTCATATCCCGTTTTTAATTCGCTGGGTGGCTCCATACTACCCTGGAACTGGGCTCGAAGGTCAACCGCTAGAAACATTGATGAAAAGAGAAGAAACGCAACTGCACGCTTGAAAAAATGGTACATGAAATTTCTCTGAAGAACGGACGGCCGGACCGTCTTGAAATATTGGCTCCCTATAGTCTAAACATGCCGATACTCCTCTTGCAACCTATACTCCTCATTTTCGCAAGCGACCGACTTGTCCAATTGACGGCCACATGCCTGCTTGTTCGTTTATCACCTTAGTGGCGGCGTCCTGTACAGTAGTTTTCCACGAACGAAGATCTCGGTTTCGACCACGTAAGGAGCTATGCTTTGCAGGTCCGGTTCGATACCTAAGCCAGGCGAATCGGGAACATTCAACTCGCCATTTGCATCCGGGACGATGTGGTTTTGGCTCATCGCCATCGCCAACGATTTTAGTTCCGTTGGAAATTCGCAGATCTTGTGCGTTTCCAAGCCTGCGTAGGGCTGCAGGGATGCAGAGAGGGCGAGATTGGACGTAAAGGTATGGTTGACGTAGGTGACGCCCTTTGCGTCCGCATATTCAGCAACGTCTTTCGCGACAGTGATACCGCCAATTCGACCAGCGTCAATCTGAACGTACTTGAGTCCAGCAAGGTCGATCATGTGTTTTGCCATATGCAAGTTATGGCAGCCCTCGCCACCGGCCAATCCGACCGGCGCGCTTTCCATGGACAAAGCGCGGTACTCCGACAACGCACCGGAGACAAACGGTTCCTCAAGCCAAGTAGCTTTCACCTCTTTCAGCATTCTCAGCCTCGCGCGGGCAGCGTTGACGTCTGTATTCCAAACGGTACCAGCATCTACCAAGAGAATACCTTCCGGGCCTAGACCTTCCCTGGCCGCATGAAGTTGTGCTTCGTCGTCGGCAATTGTGGCTAATCCAAATGGTCCCCATCCGAATTTAGCAGCTCGAAAACCCTTTCGCGAAATTGCTGTTGCCTTCCGAAATGTTTCGTCGGCGGAATCGCCAAACAAGACTGAAGCGTAGGGTGTTTTCGGGAAGCACTCTCGATAGCCGAGCAATCGCCAAACGGGCTCTTCCAATTGGCGCCCCAGTAGGTCCCAAAGCGCAATGTCGATACCTGAGAGCGTATGGTCCGCTTGAAGCAGATCTAGGCTATTTGCGCGGACTAAGTTTCCGATTGCTCTTATGTCGTCAACACTGTTGATGGACTGACCGAGTACCGAGGCTTGTACAGGCTTGCAGGCGCTATGGGACATTGGGCAAACAAGGCTCGCGATCGACACTAGCGGCGACGCCTCACATTCTCCCCAACCCACCGAATCGCCAGCGGCAACACGTACGAGCAACGCATCTTGGCTTCCGTCGCCGATATCCAGAACATCGGGCATCGCGAGGTAGTAAAAGTCGACCGAATCAATCTTCATTTCGCATTTTTCTAATGTGGAGTTCGACGAGCAGGATCTTTCAAAGGGACGGTCTGGTATCGTATGTAGTAGCTCCATATTACACAATGTTGGTGTACCGACATCACTGCCGGTTTCGTATTCTGACGTTTGGCCAAGGTGCTACAGAGGTTCCGAAGCTGCTCATGACAAAAATAGCTCGACTTGAAACCTTCGTAATAGGGGACGGACCTGAGATTGACCCAGACCAAGGTGGTATTGAACCACTCGCTTGCATCCGGATCCATACCGAAAGTGGGTTGGTCGGATTTTCAGAGGTGTTTCGTGTACCACCGGGCGTTGTTCAAGCAACAGTGGGTGACAGAAGTACACTTTTCGGGCGATTGCTGGTGGGCCAAGATATCACGCATCCAGAGCGAGTTTGGCAACACGTTTGGGATTCACTTCTTCACACGAATCGACGCGGTTGGGAGGTAATCATTCTGGGTGCTTTAGACGTTGCAATCTGGGATGTATACGGAAAAGCGATGAGAGAGCCAGTTTGGCGACTGCTCGGTGGCAGACAGCAAGGAATTTTCCAAACACATAGTGAAACCAACAAACAGAGCGTCGTGCCTTATTGCACCATCGTGTCAGATACTTGGGGTGGCGAATCCATGTTCACTCAGCAACTGCGACGAATCGAACACCTGCTGGAGTTAGGCTACCGAGCGTTCAAGGTCGAACCGATGATGTCTTCACCATCAGATGTTGTTGAGTTGACACGACGCGCACGAAAGCTGTTGGGAGATAAGCCAAAACTGATGGTGGATGTAGGTTATCTGTTCAATGATGTTCCAACAGTAGCTCGCATCTGCCGACAATTGGAGGAATGCGAACTTGAGTTTTTTGAGACTCCGTTTCCAGTCGATTCACTTATCCCCTATGCTCGATTAACTGAGCTTACGTCCATTCCGCTAGCGATGGGAGAGCACGGAGTGACGCGATTTGAGTTTCTTGACATGATGGATCGTGGTAAAGTTGCTGTCGTGCAGCCGTACATGACTACGTGCGGCGGACTAACGGAGGCAAAACGCATTGTGGATTTAGCGCATCTTTATGGTGCACAAGTTTGCCCGGGAAATTGGTCAACGCAAATCCTTGGTGCAGCCTCGGTCCATTTGGCTGCGTATTCTCCAATCACACCGCTGATCGAATTCGCTGCGGCCGAAGTATTTGATTCACCGCTTCGTAAAGAACTTCAATTGGCCGGGCTGCCGGTAAAGTGCGGTGTCATCGAGTTTCCGTCGGTGCCTGGAATTGGTTATGATTTTCCAGCGGAGTTAGAAGTCAAATATCGAGTACCCTAGCTATTCACTACAAATCGAAGGTCCACCATGGCGTTGCATTCCGATATGAAATCGTCCGACTCGGGCGATCCACCAGGGACCTCGATTGGAAGTTGGGAAGTTGTCCTGTTGCTGATGGGATTTGCAGCTCTTGGCCATTTCAACCGTGTCGGCATTTCCGTTCTTGGCAGCGAGGTATTGATACCGGTTGTCGGCATAAGTGAAACGAGCATGGGATGGGTTTATTCCTCGTTTTTGATCGCCTACTCTATAGCTATGTTGCCTGGCGGATGGCTGATTGACCGAATCGGTTCAACTCGAGCGCTCGGGCTATACGCATTGGCCATGGGGACTTTTGTGGCTTTGACAGGAATACTTGGTTGGGCAGTTACCGGTGCCGAGAGTCTTTTTGTGGGGCTGATTGTGATACGCGGATTGGCCGGTATTTGCAGCGTACCGCTTCATCCAGGCGCGGCGCATGTAGTGGCAGGGTTGTATGCTAATCGGGGACGGACGACCGCTAATGGACTTGTCACAGCGGGCGCTCTCATTGGAATCGCACTTTGCTATCCGACATTAGGCTGGCTCATGGATCGTTTGACATGGCAAATTGCTATTCTGTTCAGCGGCTTAGCAATGATCTTGTACGGTGTACTCTGGAGAATTTTTGCAGGGAGGACTACACCTACAAGTCCTAAATCGCCAAAGGTAGATTCAGCTTCAATCGCTGGCATAGCACAATCTCAAGTGGCCTTGCTCATGCATCGTGATTTGTGGCTCATCACGTTAAGTTACGCGGCATACGGCTACTTTCAATACCTCTTCTTTTACTGGATGAGCTACTACTTCAACACAGTTCTACATGTGCCGGCTGTCGACGCACGCTGGGTATCTTTTTGGATCATCTTAGCTCAAGCTGCAGGCATGGCGATTGGAGGAGTTTGTACCGACTTCATTTGCAACCAATTGGGAACCGTGAATGGTCGTCGTGCCATTGTCATGGTAGGCATGGGGGCTGGCGCTATTTTTGGGTTATTAGCCGTCAATGTCGG
>JANLUJ010000027.1:0-2268 GCA_031363425.1 Pirellula sp. | reverse complement strand
AAAATTTGCTGATGACGTGATCGATGTAACCTTGGCCACCACGCCGTTCCGATTGACTTCATTTGGAACTCGAGAACACCGACCGAATTCGCATACAGTGCTCCTGGACAACTTGCGAGAACTGATTCACACGAGGACAGAAAGCGTGGATGCGATGACGCTGACGCTTGAGAAGCTAAAGGCACAATCGCGGGGCTTTCTGTCGTTAACCGGTTCGCCTGGCTTGAACCCGTTGGTCCGGCCACTATCGATGCTTCGTTTCACGATACTATGCTTCTTGTCCGTTTCCGTGTGGCTGCTGCTGATGTGTTGGTTGTATCCAATTGAAAATTATGCCAGGTTCTTGAAGCGTTCGAACTCGTCCAGTCAGCAAGCTCAAGCCAACAACAAAGAAACTTCGACATCTGGATCAACTTCATCGGGTGTCAAAAAGACAACGGATTGGATGCTTCGCGAGGGGATTCCTTATTTAGGCACGATTCAAATTCATTTGGAAGAGCCGTTAGTCGGGACAGCAAGATTGAAATCAAATCCGAGACTCGCTTTGGATACTAACGTCGCGGCGGAACCTGAATTAATTTCGACAGCTTCTTCCCCGCCATCTCCATTCGATGCAATCAAGTTGCTTCGGAACCTCGGTGAAGGGTCACTCGTGCTTTGGATTGGTCTATTCGCTTCGAGGCTGTTTTTCGATCCTGCCATTCGCGAGCTAATCTCCCTAGCCCCGCTAGCGGCAATTTCTAGAATCGTCTTTGGAATTCGTTAGCGAGAAAAAAGAAATGCACGACGCGAAACGGGCTCCAACGTCTCGTCGATTTACGCGAGGGGTTGAGAGAAAACCCAACCTTGGTGTGAGCCGAAACATTCTTCTTGGTGCGCTCGTTGGGCTAGTAGCTTCTTCGTTTTCTGTCCTTGGATTATTCGTTTATGTTAATGGTTCAACGCCGAACCCCTCCGAGCAGCTTGAAATCGCCATGAGGCTCATGCGAAAAGGCGAAAGTGAGTCTCCATTCCGAATCGCAAAGGCAATCAATTCCAAGTCACTCAAGAAGAAAGTGGATCTTTCAAAACGCGAATTTTTGCTCGGCGCAAACGAACGCAATGTGGCCGAGGGGATCGTACAACAACGAATCGCAAGAGATTGGAATGAACGTGCTGTGCGTCACCTGGAAAAGAGTCGCGAACTCTCTTTTCCAGATGGTTATGAGGGACTAGGCAACTACTACTTGGGGATGGCTTTGTTCGATTTGTTCCGATGGGATGAAGCCGAAACGCCCTTGGAAGTAGCCTCGGAACGGTGGCCAAAGGGACGTGCGGATGCAATCGAACGGTTGGTTGATATCGATATGTCTTTCGACAATCAGGATCCTGACTCAGCCTTGGAGAGAATCGAGCATTGGAGAAGCTTGCCTCGAAGCTCCGCCCACGAAATGGAGCGAACGGTTGTAAAAGAAATGCAAGTGTTGTACGCCCAAGAAGACTACAAGAAAGCAGCAGACCTCCTTGAAATTGTTCCATCGGATTCCCCTCAACGACCAAATGCTGATCTTTTCCACGGACGCTGCATGCAAAAACTAGCCGATCGAGCCCGAGAGCCCGAGAGGTCAGAGATGATCAAAACGGCAATGAATGACTTTCAACGTGTTCTCGCTTCCACAAAAACCTCTGTCTATGCTCGTCGACAGAGCAATCTGGAATTGGCTCGCGCAACTCGAAACCTGGGGAAGACTACACAGGCAGTAAGCGCCTTTAGTGCCCTTCGTTTGTCTTCTCCGTTCGAGCCTGAGAGCCTGGTTAGCGGCCTCGAAGAAATCGACTGCCTTATCGACTTAGGGCGCATCGCGGATGCAGCAGACACGCTAGAGCACATTACAAAGAACTTTGGGGAATTGAAATGGTATGAGAATAACTGGATGCAGTTCCCTGACATGCGGAAACAGATTGTTTCGTCCGGTGAAAGGATGATCGACTCAAAGAAGTACAGCGATGCTGCTAGATTCGCCAAGTCCTTGCCGCCGCTATGCGATGAATCAGATCAGCTTCGCATGAACAGTCGACTCTACGAGCTCTGGGCGCGAAGCCTTGAGAATCAAAATGAAAATGCACAGGTTCGATCTTATTTTATTTTGTCGGCTGAAGCCTACGAAGCATTGTCATTCAAATTGATGAGAACGCCCGAGTATGAGGAGCTTCTTTGGCACGCCATCGAAAACTATCGATTGGCGGGTTCGTTCAAAAAGAGCAATTTGCTTTTGGAAAACTTTTTGC
>JANLUJ010001390.1:0-7833 GCA_031363425.1 Pirellula sp. | reverse complement strand
CGAATTGGATACGATCCTAGTTGTTTTGTCTCTCGCATCTAATGCAAACGAGGGGAACGGAGCCGGCGACGAAGAAGTCGTTGGCCCTATTAAAAGAGTCGTTTCGCCCTCGCCGTTGCCACGAGAAGAGTTGCGGTTGATGTAATTGATTATTTGCAGGACATCAATTGGCCCGATGGAACGGTCGCCGTTAACATCGTAGTATGGCGGCGATGACAGTCCAGAACCGTCTAGAGGACGAGAACCATTGCGATTGATTTCGTTGATTAGAATCAGGACATCGAGAGGATCGACCGTTCCCTTGTTGTCGACGTCTTCGTTGAGGAGTTGGTTTTGCCATGGGCTAGATTCGCGATTCAACCCGAAGTCGACGTGAGACAGTATCGCGGTGCTTGCTAACACCACCGTTTGGAGTCCCGTTGAAGGGTTTGTGAAACCGTAGCCCGGGGCGCTTGACTGGACGAGCAAGTTGTAAGTACCGGCGGGCAAATTCGCAATCGAATAGCTACCATCGCTGGCTGTCCTGGCCGAGTTCTTGGGGCCAAAACGCAAATTGTCAAGTTTGATATACGAGTTGTTAAATCCGCGAACGACGACCGAAGCGATCTGCGCAGTTTCGGTACCAATTTCCAGCGTTACTTTTTGGCCATTGAGGAGCCCTCTTTTCTCAAATCGTTTTATCAGTGACCCGTCTGCGCTAAAAGCATCGATCCGGACATCCGTATTGTCGGCGACTGCGATAGCGTCAATCGAAACATAGGATGTCGCGTTGTCGAATCGAGCTCGCAGTTGTTGGCCATTGCCGCGAAAGGCGTCGACATAGTTACCTGCAGAAAAGGCGAACGGTTTAAAGATCTTTATGCCAGTCGAAGCACCCGGGTCTTCAAATACACCGATGGTCCCCGAGGTGTCTTCGCCGACGGCATCGAGCCGCACGCCACTGATCGTGTTGTTGAAAATACCGGTCTGGAAATTGTCTGGTTCAACAATGGTTTGAAACACAACCGGTTGGTTGCTTCCGTTAACGATCGTTACCGATGCGCCCGCTAGGCCAACTTCGTCTACACCCCAAAGGTTATTGTGATTGGCATCGTTCCAAACAAATCCTTGTATGCCGGGCTTAGTTGTTGTATCAGGAACTGCACCTGCTTCACCGCTGAAGATGTTGCTGGTGATTCCGCTGCGAGGATCGATCGCGCGGATTTGGATGCGCCCCGCATTCACCTGGCCCATTGGAATCGTGAGATCGAGGTCAATAACATATTGATTCGGAGTCGAATAGGTCTTCCAAGGACCATTATCGATTCGATATTCAATTCTGCCGATTTTGTTGAGCGTGATATCGTTTTGCGTTCCAGATGAATTTCGATTGGCCAGAGTCTGAACGGCGGCCCGACCGACGAACCGGTAGGTGTCGGCCGCAGTATTCAATCGACCGGTTCCTTCGAGCAACAATGGGACATCCAATACATCAAAGATGCCGTCTTGATCGCTATCCTTCCATCCAATTTGCGCGAGTGTGGCATCGGAGGTCACGAGGTTGTCATATGCCGTCTGCAGAGTCGATCCAGCCGACATAATACTTAATTCCTGCTGGAAATTCTGAGTCGGATTGAGATCGATGGCGTTTGTGTTCTGAGCGTTATAATACCCTCGGCGTTGCGTGTAATTTCCACCACCTATGTATTCGTCGCGTGCCCAAAACATGTGACCCGTTTCGTGAGTGAAAGTCGATGCCGGACGGGTGGATGGCACCACCTCGAACAACCCCCCGGCAAATGCAAATGCTCTCGAAAACGAACCACCAGGGGCAAAACTACCATCTCCATCGTTTTGTGAGTTCACCACAAAAATGGTAAAGGACCAATCGGTGTCCAGTTTCTCACGCTGTGAATTATTAAAAGCCCGAATGTTGTCGTCGAGGTTGCTATTGCTTGCAAAGCCCACGTCGCTTAAAAATTTTGAAACCCACATCGAGTACGCGTTTGAGTTTCTTGCGATCGGTTCGTACGGGGTGGGAATCAAATTCGTGGCATACGTCGTATCGATAACCCATTCCAAGGTGTGGACCGAGCTTTTGGTGGCTAAAAGCTGAGTCCACCAAGTCAAACCGGTCTGAATATTGCTAAGCACTTGGTTGATTTGACTGGGAGTCCAGTTCTCCGTACTCGCATCGATGCTACCGTCACTTTCCAGGAAAACGGGGGTAACCGCTATCCGCCCAAGCATGAACTCGCCGGTATCGTCCGCTTCGGCTCCGAAGGGGAGCGTTGCCATTACGCGCCGCGACTCGAGCGACTCTATTGCTAGCTTTCGAAATCTCTTCTTTTTGCGGCTGGACATTCGTTCTCTCGTTCGGGTGACACGCTCAACTCCCTATTTGGATGATACTTTGCTAGAAAGATTCCCCAACTTTGCTATGCATTTTTCGACATTTCTTATTCAGTAAGCGCTTTCCAAGATCTTAGCTTTGACGATCGTTACACCTTTGAGGCTGAAATTCCGAACCGTGGACGAGTAGAACCACTGGTTGTGCCAGCATTTGGAATGGCCCAAATTGGCAGAATTTCGAGCAAATTGGTTGAAGTGATCTTCCCTTGGGCCGGTCGCGAATCTAGCCTCCAACCGGTCGGGCTGAATAACCTCCGCAACCTACCGAAGTTCGCTGATCGTTAAAAACTCAAGAATCGAACTCATCCGACCGATACTTGATAACTGTCCGCCACGGCATCTCCGAATTTCGGATGCTCTCGGCTCGAAATCAACACATTATTCAATGAGCCCGTCAATGGGCTGTTTGGTTCGAAAGGAATCGTCCAAATGTCCGAATCCAACAGGCATGCGAAAAAATCATATCCGAACGGACTCGGAGTTGGATCAGTGCCAGTTCTGTTCACATTACGAAATGTTCAACCGAACATCGTGAGTGGAATCGCAAATTCCAAGACGAACGCCACGGCCATTGAGACGCATTCGACAGCTGTCGGTGTAACGTCAACGCATATGCCAACAACGTCCTCTGCCTCAGTTGCAACAGCAGCACCGAAAGAAGCGAGTCCAATCAAAGTATCTGCAGCTACCAACAATAATAGATCGTTCAATGCCGCCGTTGCTTTGTTGCTTGTCGCACTTTGTTTGATTGTTATACGAAATATGCAAGGAACAAAGACACATTCCAAGGGAACGATTGCTTCCAATGGTGGTCAGATAAATCCCTCTGACGCGAAATCTTTGGCAACAACACCTGTAACCGCAACTTCGGTAGCAGTTCCAAAAGTGGAAATGGTTCCGCAGTTAACAATCAATTCGAACGAGCTCAAACCGTTAGACCTTGGGCAACCAAACATCCCCGCACTTGCCATTGCAAATCCAGCCGCACTTCCAACGCAAACATTGACGACAACTACACTTCATTCTGAGCTAACTGGAGAATCGAAAAACGAGCAGTCACTTACTCATGCTAAGCCAGCATTGCTCGAACCCTCTACGCAACCAACAACGTCGCGAGAAGCCAAACCGGCTATCGAAAGCCCAGTTCACTTCAGCAACACCGCCGAGTCCGGTGCATTTTCGCTCGGTCCGCGATTAGCATCGAATCCAGCCTTGTTACAAAGCACTGCACCGACGGCTCAGCCTTCGCAACCTGGAATTGAACCTTCTGCAGTTTCAATGAACGGTTTGAACGTGCCTAATAACTTGAATTCGTTAGCTGGCCAAACATTGGGCTCCGATCGCGGAAGCGAGGTCGCCGCGATCGCAGAAACAAATGAGCCAACCATGGCGACAAAGGATGTGATTGACTTGTATCAGCGATTTAACAAATCAGCCACATCTACCTCGAATGGTTCGTTCCGTTCGCCAGAACCTGCGACGCAAGGTGTTCCAGCAATTGCCATTTCCAACGTCGCACCGAGAGTCGAGAATTCGCCAACAGCCGTTGCCAATCCACCGCAGACCAAACCCAACGCGATGCTGTCTGGGCAGTCCTATCCGCCAACGACAAAGGAATACACACCTGTGACAATTCCGGCCTACGAACTAGACGCCGTTGGTAGTCGACAAGGAGCGGGTTCCACGCCAAGTTCGTCAATGATTCGCCAACCTACTTCTGGATCCAATAGATACCCGGCCTACAAACCTATTTCCCAACCCCAAAGTGGCAATTCGATCGGATTTCCTCCAAATCCTTCCGGAAACTAGAGAAGAACTCAACACGTTTGATTGAATGGAATGGATCTACCATGAGTGAAGTGAATCAGGCATTTTTGAGAGCCTATCTAAAAAACAGGGCAGCGCAGACACCGCTTGGAACGCCCGCGCCAGCGTCTACGGAGACACGAACTCAACAAAATCCTAACGCCGCACGACCTTCGGCCGCGGCTCCGCGCAAACCCTCTGCTCCTCCCACTCAACCTTCACAGACTTCGCCATCGGGCATGAATCTTCGCTTCGACCCTTCGCATACTGCACCCAATGTTGCCGCCCAGCCGATTCAGCCACAGGCTCGAGTCAGCCCGAAACAGGGCGTCTGGTCGCCGTTGGGTGCTGAGCGCGGAATGAAAGCTTTAGAATCGACATCTATCCCTGCGGTAGTTCGCAATGGCGTCACCGCTGTTACGAGCGAAGCTGCTCGATATCGTCGTCCGACCGTTGACCCCGTTGCGCAACAGGCTCCAGTCGTTCAAAAAGCTCCAATCCCTCAACCTCCTAAACGGTCACCTCAGGCACCCGCTGCAACCGTTTCCTACGATCAAGTCATGTATGTAGATGGATTGGCCGGTCAAACTTCATCGCATCGCTCTCCTGGCTTCCGACCGAACGATCGTGCGCTGGCTGAAATTTCGGAGCCAATCGCATTTGGTACTGGGGCAATATCCACTCAGCCCTCTTCCAATATCGCTCAAACGCAATTGCAATCGCAACTATTGCAAAGCATCCCAAATCCGACGGTTACTCGGCGCGTCTCGATATCCGTCGCACCCGAAGCATTGCCTTTGGATGCACGACAAACGACGGCGCCTGCACCACTCGCCCCGAAACCGGCCGTTCCATCTTCAGCGAATGAAACCAATGTAACACGTCGAATAGATGCGTCGCATCAGAGAAGCAAATCCGAGAAGGTGGCCGTCAATTCATCGCCGACGACCACGAAATCGGCAACTCATTTAAATGCTGGGCTTCCTTTGCCCGTAGCGTTCCATCCGAGTTGGGAAGTTGATCAATTCTTCTGGCCAGAAGTAGTCAAACAAATTGAATCGTCCCATGCCGAAGCATTCCTGCAAATCGGAAAGCACCTGGGGCTAGCCAATCGCGATGGACTAAAGGTGATGGCCATCACGAGTGGTGAACGGGGTGTTGGACGTAGTACGGTAGCCATGCATATGGCGCGATGCGCCGCAAGTACTGGTTTACGCGTTGCATTGCTGGACGGTGACACGTACTGCCCGAGTTTAGTCGACCAACTTCGACTCGATATGGATCAAGGCTGGCAAGACTGTTTATTCGAGAATATTCCATTGCCGGATATTGCGATTCATTCGATAGCGGATCATATCACTCTCTTCCCACTAACAAGCGTCATTTCGCAACAGCAAGTGCATGCCAATTTGCATCGCATGGCCAAATTGATCCGTCGGATCTCCAATGCGTTTGATATGGTCTTTATCGATGGATGCCGACTCAATTTAGAGCAACGCGACTTAGTTGGCGTGGCTCAAGAATCCGTAGTGGACGCCGCGATCGTCGTAGTGGACACCGAATTGAGCATCAAGGAAAAAGTGGATTCGGCAGTAAGTATTTTGCAGGGTATGGGGATTTCGTCGATTGGACTTGTCGAAAATTTCCAATCCTAAGAGCTCCTCAAAACAAAACGACTGATTGGTTTCAACCTATGTATCAAGCGCATTGGGGCCTCCAAGGCCGACCATTCGATAGCGGACTAGAGCCTAGTTACTACTATCCATCGGATTCGCACGAAGCCGCACTGTTGAAACTGCATTATGCAATCGAGTCGCGTCGGGCCGTTGCTGTTCTATGCGGAGAGCCGGGTCTTGGAAAGTCAATGTTATTGGACGCAGTATTTTCTAGACTGCCAGATTTCATTGCTCCAACGGTCCGCGTGGTTTATCCAGCTATGCCGCCTGAGCAGTTGCTAAGGTACATCGCCCGACAAATTGCTCCGCACGAAACGTCCGACACGTTTGGAGGCATCGGACAATCCATCGAGACGATCGAGCGCATCCTACGGCACAATGTAGCTGAAGATCAACATGCAGTGATCGCCATTGACGAAGCGCATCTGTTAGAAAGCTCTGGATCGCTGGAACCGTTGCGATTGCTGTTGAACTTGGCATTGGAGCTTACCAAAGCCGAGACGGCTCTGACTCTCGTATTTTCAGGATCGCCGACACTGTTATCGCATTTGGCTCGCCATACTGCTTTGGAGGACCGCATTGCGGTTCGCTGTGTTCTGGAACGCTTCGATAGCAACGAGACAGCAGCATACGTTCGGCATCGATTGCAGACCGCTGGCTGGAATAAGCCACTTATGTTTGACGACGAAGCCATGGATTTGGTTCAGGAACTAACCGCAGGCACGCCACGGCGCATCAACCGACTGTGCGATTTGGCTCTCATGGTTGCTTATGCTCAGGACAAATCAAGAATTGACGGCCCTACGATCGAGACCGCCAACGCCGAACTTACGAGCCGGTCAGCCGCCGCCTAATCGGTTCTCTTCCAACACACTTTTCGTAGCACGAAGTGCAAGCTAGTGAAAACCACAGTTTTAGGTGGATTTCTTCATGGCTTTTTCGAAAAACATCTCGATTTTGCAATAATCAAATTCCCGTGATATGGCATAATTAAGGGTCGTCAGACAATCTTTGACGACCCAGTTCCATTCCCTTTCACAACTACTTTTTCCCATGATTCGATTTTTGCAGCAATACTTGTCGTCGTTCATTCCATCCATGCTCACCGGAACTATGCTCACTGGAGCTATTTTGGTTGCGGGATATGCGTTAGTTCCTGTTGTCGCAACGGAACCGGAATCCAAAACACCGCCTGCCATCGGTTCCAAGGTAGATGGTTTTTCATTGACGGACTATCAAGGCAAAGAATGGAAGCTTGGCGATTTCCAATCCAAGGAGGCGATTGTGTTCGCTTTCGTCGGCACACAGTGTCCTCTCGCCAAACTTTACTCAGCGAAATTGGTGGAGCTCGAACGACAATATCGTGAGCGCGGAATCTCGTTTATTGCCGTCGATTCCAACGTCCAAGATAGCCTAGCCGAAATGGCCGCCCATGCGCGGAAGTTTGGGATAGAGTTCGCGTTTCTAAAAGACCCGTCCCAAAACCTCGCCGACCGAATGGGGGTGACGCGAACACCTGAGGTCTGCGTCCTCGATAGCGATAACAGGATTCGATACCGAGGTCGAATCGACGACCAGTTTGGAATTGGCTACACAAAAGACAATGCGACTAAGAAGGAGTTGGTCGAAGCGCTCGATTCCCTATTGAAAAAAGGGGATGTCTCAACAACTTCTTCAGCGGCTTCGGGATGTCTGATAGGTCGTGGACCTCGCGAGGCGGCCAAAGAGGAATCAACTGTCAACTATGCTGATCAAGTCAGCCGGATACTTCAATCCCGATGCGTTAGTTGTCATCGACCTGGCGAAATTGGTCCGATGGATCTGGGCAACTACGAAGATGCATCCGCATGGGCGGACATGATCGTTGAAGTTATCGATGAAGGTCGCATGCCGCCTTGGCACGCTAGTCAATCGCATGGTTCGTTCCGCAACGACCGGCGTATGCCTGCAGAAGAAATCG
>JANLUJ010001343.1:0-1736 GCA_031363425.1 Pirellula sp. | reverse complement strand
GAGAGTCGTAATGATGCGTCCGGGCACCTTGGGCGCGTTGGGCTCAAGTTCCGTTGTCTCACGTTCGGTCAAGAAGATTGCGGAAACCATGTTGGCAAAGAGCGCCTTGCGGTGCGACGAATTGCGTCCTAGAACGCGTCCTTTTCTACGGTGTCTCATGACAGATATCCAAAACGAAATGCAAATTGATAATTGTAAAGACAATCAGCCCGCGGCTGGCAGTCAAATGATCACAAGGGTCGAATCAGCGCAAAGAGGGAACACGCATCCCGAGATGCAACCCCATATTGCCAAGTTTTTCGCGAACTTCCGTCAGCGTAGTCTCACCAAAATTTCGAACTTCAAGCAATTGGTCTTCGGTTCGCTGAACAAGATCTCGAACTTGTCGAATTCCTTCCGCTTCTAAGCAGTTGTTTGCACGAACCGACAGCTTTAGTTCAGCAACAGTGGTGTTTAGTTTGGCTTCGAGTTGAGCTTCAGCACTACCCGGACCACCTCGAGCAACTGCATGCACTTGCTTGCCCAATTCGCTCGACTGAACAAATGGGTTGAGATGTTTCCGAAGTATCTTGGCACCCTCGACCAACGCCATCTCAGGATGAACCGAGCCATCTGTCCACAATTCGATAATCAATCGATCGTAGTTTGTTTTCTGACCAACTCGCGTTTCTTCGACAAAGTAACGAACACGAACCACTGGACTGTAAACTGCGTCAACCGGGATAATCCCAATTTCGTGATCGCCTGAACTGTGTTCTGTTGCGGGAACATAGCTGCGACCGTTCTCGACAACCATTTCCATCATGAACGGAACATCCGCTGTTAATGTTGCAAGCACATGATCCTTGTTAATGATTTCGACGTCCGAATCGGTTTGTACATCGGCGCCCGTAATGGGCCCCGCTTTGTCGCGTGTCACTGTCAAGACGCGTGTGTTGTCGCTGTGATTCTTGACGACCAAGCTCTTTACATTAAGCACGATTTCCGTGACATCCTCAAGCACACCCTGTATCGAGGAAAACTCATGTTGAGCGCCTCGAATTTTTATTTGCGTTACCGCACTACCTTCCAAACTGGATAGCAAAACTCGACGCAAACTGTTTCCAATCGTCGCTCCGAAACCTCGTTCGAAGGGTTCCGTTGTAAACTTGCCGTAGGTCGACGAAAGCGTCGAACGATCGATACTCACTTGACTCGGTAGCTCTAATCCACGCCAACGAATATGCATTGCCTAAGTACTCCAATATCAACTAAAACTGACTCGTGATGACTTTTTTGGCCGAAACAAACTTAACGTAGTGACTAAACTCTTCGTCGTTTGCGAGGTCGGCAACCATTGTGAGGAATCGGGGTGATGTCTTCAATCAACTTGACCGTAATCCCAGCCGCTTGAAGAGCTGTAATTGCGGACTCACGCCCCGAACCCGGACCTTTGACCCGAACTTCAATTTCCTTTACCCCAAACTTCGCAGCCTTCTCGGCAGCTTGCTGGGCTGCTAGCTGACCAGCGAACGGCGTACTTTTTCGAGATCCTTTGAATCCACTCGTTCCGGCACTTGCCCAACACAAGGTATCCCCCTTCATATCTGTGATGGTTACCGTGGTGTTGTTGAATGTTGCTTTTACGTGAGCAACAGCCGAGGTGACATTCCGTCGAACCTTGCGTCGCTTGTTTTGAACCGAAGCACTGGTATTTGCTGCTGTCTTGGCCACAGTGGGACCGTTCCTTCAAATCG
>JANLUJ010001414.1:0-1920 GCA_031363425.1 Pirellula sp. | reverse complement strand
GCTTTGTCTGCTTGCCGCTGCTGCAAGAACGCGATGAACGGAGCAATACCGGTTCCAGGCCCGACCATGATCATCGGAACACTTGAGTCGGTAGGAATCGTAAAGCCATGCGATGGCTGAATGAAGACGCTCAAGGTTGATCCCGGCTTCAACCGATCGGCTAACATGGTCGACGCTACCCCTTTACGCGGCCGATTTCGTACCATGTTTTCAACTCGGCCAACCGTCAAATGCACTTGTGAAGGATAAAGTGATTGGCTACTGGCGATGGAATACAGTCGAGGCCTTTGGTCAATCAACGAACCTACAACCTGTTGAGCCGTCAATCCAAGCGATGAAAACGTTTGAAAGAATTCGAGCACATCCCAGTCATAGAGCTCTTCGGACTCAGCAAATGCCTCAAGCTTTGCAACCAATTCGCCGTCCTTTGCGACGGATCCGTTTTGCTTTGGCCGATGGCGTACAGTCTCGATCGCCACTTCGATCAATTCAGACGTGATGGTTCGAAGACATATCCCCACAAGGGATTCTGTGGCCGATGCATCAAGTTTGGCGGCCTCGAGAAAGTTAGAAACCAACTCAGCGCAGTTGGTTGGCCACAAGCCCAACGCATCGCCGACACGATAACGCAAGCCCGAGCCTGCTAGATCGATGGAGACGTGTCGCGTGTCTTTCGCGGAACCAGGGCCGTTGAGTTCATCGCTTGCGATCAGCTTGGCTTGAACGGGATTGTCGCGGGTACCCTTCGTGTCGGCTTTCGGCGATGCTTGCTCGACTGGCTTGCCGCCACCGCTCAGGCTTGCATTGCTTTGTAGTGCCGATTCCTTCACTAAGGTCCTCAACGCCTTGGCCGTTTCGCTCCCACCTGGCGAGCAAAGCGTCAAGTTCTTTTCGCTTCCGTTGGCTATCGCTTCGGAATATGTTTTACACAGATAACCGCACGACCCGCAATTCAGCTGGGCCATCGCTGCCATCAAGCGGCGTTCTTTAGGCATCCCCTCAGCCAACTTGATCCGATCCGATAGAGATAACGCTGGGTCATGCCATGGAAACGAATCCTCGGTTTCTTGTACAGCTGACAAACCAGCGCCCAAAGGCGAGGACAACATCGAAGCGGCGGCTGCCAACGTTGCTGCACTCCCGCCTTGGGCTGATTGCTGGTCTAGAACACCAAGAACTCCCGCAAAAAAGCCATTGAGCCAAGCTCTTTGCTCGAGACTGAATGGGGCAGATTCTGGAACGATTTGGTAAGTCATTGGCGATTTGCTTCCATCTCGGAATAGGATGGGGTAGAAGCCTTTTGGGTGGGCACTCCGCTGCGCGGGTTAAACGAATCGCTGAGCGGGTCACGTACTTTGCGAGGGCTAAAAGCACTGCAGCGAGGGTTAAACGAGTCGCATGGGATGGAATGCAGGTCGCTGCGAATTGCGAAATTGGCGAACGACTCTTGGCTGTTCCTGTTCTTGATGTAATGGTCAAGTATCGATTCAATGGCAGCCGGCACATCGCTAAACGCAACCGATTCGAACAGTTTTTTGCCGATCGAAAAATCAATACCTGTCCGTCCACCGACGACGATGTCATACCCTTCGAGCATTTCCTCGCCAACCTCCACTTTGGTTGCAATCAAGCCAAGATCACCAATCGCATGCTGTGCACAACTGTGGTGGCAACCCGTGAAATGAATGTTGATGGGTTGGTCTAGTTCGAATCGCTCCTCGAGGTACTCGGCGAGAATCATCGAATGCTTTTTGGTATCGGCTGCTGCGAACTTGCACCCGGCACTCCCTGTACAAGCGACCAAGCCGGCACGAAAACTAGACGTTCTCCATCCCAGTCCCAGCTCTTCGATCGATCGTTGAGCCGATTCGATGTCCACGTTTGCAATGTCTGGGATGATGAGATTTTGCCAGACGGTCA
>JANLUJ010001318.1:0-5745 GCA_031363425.1 Pirellula sp. | reverse complement strand
CTTTGGTCTCGCGAAACATTTGGAAAAGAATTCGCAACTGACCCAGACGGGCGACTTGATGGGGACACCAGGCTATGTGGCCCCAGAACAATTCGACATATCGTCAAGAGTCTCTACCGATGCGAGATCCGACGTTTACTCGCTCGGCGCCATCCTCTACAGAATACTTACTGGCAAATTGCCCATCGACCTCGCTGATCTAAACTTGGCGAATACGATCGTGCGGATTCGATCCAACGATGTCGTGTCTCCCCGACTAGTTGTACGTGGCATCGCTCGGGACCTAGAGACGATTTGCATGAAATGCCTCGATGCCCGTCCCGAAAACCGCTACGCAAACGCTGGCGAAGTCGCTGAAGAATTGCGGCGTTTTGCCGACGGCGAACCAATATCGGCTATGCCCCTGTCGGGTACTCGCCGATTACTTCGTTGGTCACGTCAGCAACCTGGATTGGCAGTGAGCTGGCTAGTCCTAAGTACCTTCTACGTTTACCACCTCTTGTGCTACTGGTTCGATGTGACCGGAACGAGAGGGCAATTCCACTGGATTGCTACTGGAGCAGTCGTGGTCTGGGCCGTTGGCTCTTACGTTTTCCAAAAACTCCTGGTCCGCACCAGCGGCGCGAGCTGGCCGTTGTTCAGTTGGGTAACAATGGAAGTGGCGTTACTCACCGTCGTTATTGCATCGGGATCTCCCAACACTTCGCTGGTAAGTTTATATGTCGTTCTTGTGGCTGCGTCGGTTTTGCGTTTTCGAACCTTGCTGGTCGGGTACATGACCATTCTTTGCCTGTTGGCATACGTCTTCCACGTTTGGCGCACAGTTGCGGCTGACGTCGCGAGCAACATTACAGTCGACCTTACGCGTTGGATACCGTTAGGGCTTGCAATTCTGTCCACCGGGATAATCCAGTATTTTGCACTGAGACGCTCACAGAACGCAGTTGAACTTCTGGCGAGTCGAAGGCAGTAACGCATCGAGATTAACACTCTCCCCGGGCGCAACCCCTCCCAGCCAAACATTCACCTCTAAGGAGCACGCGCCGATTCAACCAGCCAGATTGGGTAAATTATGAATGTGTTTACGGCGCATCGCCGGAGAATTAATAGTCCGTCGGAGGGAAAATGAAAGCGATTTTGGCGCCCTATTGGATCGGGGGCGTATTTGGCGTTGGTGTCACTTTCGGGAATTAGCAGTCAGCATCCTGACTAGGTGATTCGCTTCGAATCCGATACCGAAGCTATGGTTAGGCCATACGTGTGGATAACCGATCTTGCATGCGGCGAGCAACAATCCTAGTGCCACATAAGTTGGACTATCTGAGTTCATTTGGAAGAGTCAGTCACCAGCATCATCGCGCAAATTTGGAGTGCGCGAATAATCTTTATTTCTCCTATATACCTCACAATCTTGGATACAAAGGCGTCCGAATCGCCGCTTGGAGATAATCGCAGCGCTGTACTGTTGCCTCCCTATGGAAGCAGTGACTCATTGCGGATGGAGTACTCAGACATCGCTATTTACCATGGAAGTGTTACATGGTCCGGTTTATGCAAAAACAGTCTCGAGCATGCAGACTCGAAGTGCAATCGATCGAGGATAGGCCAGTTCCGTCCAAACCGACCGAGCACTGGTGCGGTAGTGCCGCCAAGATTGAAACCATGCGAGTGAGATGTGATCGCGGCGAAAGTGTTTTCCATCCTCTGGATGCTAGAGAAATCATCAGTCAGAACAATAACGACGTCGTACCAGCGATCAAGCAACGCTTCGAACACTATGCCGAAGATCGACGGTAATCGCCAAATCGACGTCAAGCAGAAGGATCAATCGCCATCCGCGTGAAAACGGAATCAACTTATCTGAAAGAGAATTGGGGGTATCCACAGTGGAAGAACTAGTCATGCATCCAGCCGAATCTGAGAAGCTAACAGCTCGACACCACCTTGTGGAAATCGCAGAAGCGTGTCGGAAGGGAAGCGAACGCTTGCATAATGGATGGGGTTAGCAATTGCTACGGAAGCTGCTGTTGCTCGCTAGGCCGATCCCGCAGGAGTACGACGCTTTCACAGTTGATGAGCTAGCCGGAATCCCGCCTCAGTCCGACCTGTGAAGGTGTTTGGCCTCGCTCGTCCACAATTGTCGCCATTCGCTCTGCGAGAGTGTGCCGCGTTAACGTACTTTTGCCGAGCAAAAGGCGACAATGTTTTACGGCGCTGCCATCGATAGATACTCGAGTAGATCCAGGATTTCGTCGGCTTGAAAACCATCAACCAGACCGGAAGGCATCGGTGAAACCGCCGATTCCTGAATCGATTCGATCTCGCTTTTATCAATTTCGATCGTTTCCGATGCGTTGAGCGAATCGGTTGCAATTTGTAGCTTCTCCGAACGATAGTCTCCTCCGATCAATACCCTACCAACCAGGACTCGTCCATCTTTCGTCGCTACTTGAACTTTGCGATAGTTTTCGGCAACTACATGCGACGGTTCGATGATGGAATGCAAAATATCTTTGCGACTGAAGCGATTGGCGACCTGCGTCAAGTCGGGGCCAACGGCAGGTCCACGTGCGCCGCTTCGATGACAGCGGCTGCACATAGCCTCAACAAAAATAACAGCACCGCGTTGGCGGTCAGGCTTGTACGGATCTGCCGATAGCCTTGGGACGAGATCGTTCATATTCCATTGCTTTACCATCGGACGCTGGACAACCGCCGGCAGCATCTCGGTCGAGGCGGAGGTTGGTTCAAGCAAATCGGCCAGTAATCTGCGTTCGTCCTCGGTTAGTTTGGCAGTGGCGTCGCTCCGGATCTGTTTCAAGAATTTTTCCATCCCTTCGCCGCGTACAAAACTCGATCCCTCGTTGAGCGATTGAAAATACTTTTTTCGGTTCTCGATGGTCCAGCCTGAATCGACATTTCGCAACGCCAATAAAGCGTGTAGGCGTTGCTCCTGAATCGGGCTATTCAGCAAGGTTGCAGAGGCATTCAAAGCCGATTTGGCGAAACCGAACGACGCGAGGAGTGACGTGCACGCTCCCATCAGATTGAAACTTGATCCGCATCCCCCATATGCGTTTCCGTTCGATGCTAAGCGAGAAACGAGGGATTCAACTTGCTCTACGATTCTAAGTTTGCGATCTTCGAGTTTATCGGCAGAAGTTTGTTCGAGTAGCGAATAGCACTGCAGAAGCCCCCAGGATTGGCTCAAGGTGAGGTCTGCCGACTTCATGTCAAGCAAACGTTCCACGACATTTATTACGACGGATGGATCGCCGCTACGAACGAGGGCAAGACATGCTTCGATGGCTGCTGTGGTTCGAGATTCAGATAGTGCCCGCTCACGCCACGTTGCGATCGGTTGATGCTCGATTGCAATGCGAGCTGCGTTTCTAAGGTTCCAGTCGAGCGAGTCCATTTGCAACCATCCCGACTCGATATTGGTAGGGTTGTTGGGAGCGTGCATGGTTTCTACTTGGGAACGCATTTCCTTGGCTAGCTGAGCGTGTGCCTCGCAATGTTGCTCGTGCAGCGAGGGGGAAGACGGTGACTTCAATTCTCCAACGTACGCAATGCGATACAAAGCCGACTGGGTCTTTCTGCCTCCTGTTACAATGTAAAGCGCTCCGTCTGGCCCGATCGCCAGATCGGTGACGTTTAGCGGTCTGCCTTGCAAGAACGTCTCGGCGTTGGCTCGATACCCTCCGCCTCTCGGCAACATGTGGACGGCCAAAATACGTCCGTAGGTCCAGTCCAGTATCAAGAGTGAGCGGCGATACGCTTCAGGGAATTTTGCATCCTGTGCAAATAGTACAGAAGTCGGGGAGCCTTTGCCGATATCCAGCGTCGGCATCGCATTGTCTGGATGATCAGGAAAATACGGTGGCCATTTCCCAGTGACCGCTCGCCAGCCATAATCCGCTCCCGACAGCAACTGCACAACGCGAGTTGGACGGTACCACGGCGCTCCCATATCGAATTCTGCATCGGCATCGTACGTAAACCAATCTCCCTCCGCGTTTGAAGCCAAACCAAACGGGTTCCGTAAACCAGAGCATAAGATCTCCCATCGCTTGCCCTCCGGGTCCGTTCTTACCACATGGCCTTGTCCAGTCCGTCTCCCCCCAAGCGTATCTCGAAAAGGGGAAGTGCGATCGACCACGTTGTCGGTCGGTACCTCAACGGAATCGCCATGGATCGAGTAAATCCAACCGTCCTTTCCAAGCGACAAATCATTCCGACCGTGCCCAACACCTCCAGGGAATTCTCGCAGGAGTTGAACATCGTCCAGGGTATCGTCCCCGTCGGTATCTCGAAGTCGATACAGCCCTTTGGAATTATTGGCGTTGGCATACAGAGCGTTGTGGGCATAAAGCAAACCCCGACATTCGAGCAATTGATCGTTGATCACCTCGACTTTTTCGATGGAACGGGACTCTTTATCCAACGTCATTCGCAACAAGCCTTTTTCTTCGCGAGCGATCGTCAAACGCCCATTTGGGTCGAATGCCATGCTTACCCAAGAGCCCTCCTCCGATGTTGCGGTTCGAACGAGTGCTATATCAAAACCGGGGACAGTCCAAAATCGGTTTTTGTCCATCGCCTTCCCTGCAACGGCTTGTCGCCACTGCTCGTAGTTTTCGGTCGGCTCGACTTTGGAGGAGCGTCGACCGATCCCCCAAAGCTCGGGCTTTACGGTACCTAAGGATGAAACTTGCTTCGTTTTCGATTCGCGTCCGGCGTTGTGTGACCGAGACGTATAGGTCCATGCACGGTCAGTTACTATCGTTTGAATAACAGGATCGTTGGCGATCCCGATTGTAAGACTGGATGCGATGGCGGATGGACCAGCACGGGCGGTGACGTCGATGCGAACAACGTTCTTTCCAGTGACCATCGCATCGGTGATGTCCGCATCTATGGTTTGGCTGTAGGGTTCCACGGAGAAGAGTCTACGATCATTGACGAGAACAGTCGCATGGCAAAAGTCAGCAGCCAATCGGATCGTCGCCGTTCGGACCGGGAGCTTTAAGTCAAAGGAGCGTTGAAAGACAAACGTGGGCGTGTCGGGCGTTCCCTCATTCGACTCCGTTAGTTCATCCGTGATCCAGATCCAATGTGGTATGGGAGAATCCGAGTCAGCCGACATAGCGCGACTTATTGGGCCGAAAACACCAAGCAGTCCGACGGCGAAAGATAGGGCAAGGCGGAACCGAAAGTGAATTGACATGGCGAGCCAAAATGTGGCGAAGGGAACTAGTAATCGCCCTATTCTACCCATTGTTGGGTGCCAATGCGAAATTCAACGGGACGTCCCATGTCGTCGTCACCTGTTAGTTCTGCACGTAGAGGCAAGGTTCCTGCGCGATTCGCAATTTGGCAATCAACCAAGGCCAGCCCAAGCTCGTCCCTAGAACAATCGGCGAGGGCCAATGTCCACAGTGGGAAGTGGGATCGGCTGGATCCAGGCTTCGGATACGTCCACGTGTGGAAGGGAAGCTTGGGGCTTGGGACGCGGCTGGTTGCTGCGACTCGGATCCATTTAGCATAAATCACATACGCTGCGCATCGCGTTGCGGCTCCATGAGTAATCGGCGATGGTACTCTTGCAGGGCCTTCAGTTCGCTCATAGCCAAGGCGGCTTGGTGACACTGCACGAAGATGTGGTCGTGGTTTATACCGGCTACCACATTGCAACTGACCCCCAGCCTTGCCGAGAACTGCCGAGCACTGGGGATGTGATGG
>JANLUJ010001305.1:0-2887 GCA_031363425.1 Pirellula sp. | reverse complement strand
TGTAATACCAAGTGCCATTCGTTTCGACGGTTGCAGTGATGGCGATTCCATCGACCGCTCCGCTATCGACGTCGCTCACACCACCGGCGAAAGCGCTGATCAGCGAACCAACGACTCCCGTGGGTACACCAGCATCTTCTGCCACGGTGATACTCAATGCCGTATCGGTCAGCACCGGCGCTGAATTGACCCATTGCTTGACAGACACGCCGCCAATCGCGTAGTCCGTGCCAGCTCCCCAGGACCACGACATTGCAACGGAACTAGCACCGGCTACAGTGCTGCCTCCACCATTGGCTTCCGTTCCCACGAAGAGGTCCCAGCGTTCTGTCTGAGCACCGCCCGGGACAAGGTCTAAGTTCACATCTTTCACAGAAACAACGCCAAAAACCATATCGCCAGTGGCAGACGTGACAGTCGCAGAACCGCTGGTTGCGTCACCTGTCGCTGAGGCAAACGTGCCCACCGGAGTCGATTGACTGACGTCGGTGAACGTCATCACGCCTACATCGGTACCCCCACCTGCTCCTGTAAGATTCACAACGACATTGTAAGTTCCAGCAGTCGGAGCGACGAGAGACCATATTTCGACACGCGCCCCCGCAACTGCAGATTTTGCAAAGCCAACGAAACTGAGTGCCACGCCGTTGTAAGTGACTGAACTGACGGCCTCAGTTGAAGTATACCGAGTCGATATGCCCACCAACATTGCACGATTTGCTGCGGATGTTGTCGTGTGCGAGATCGTAACGCTTGTGCCAGTTGTCGTTCCTGTGGATACGGCATCCACGGCGACGGCCATTAGTCCAACCCAGCTCTGCTGCAATTCGCTGCTAAAGACAATCGCGGATTCGACAGAGCCTTGGCGATACTCCAGATTCCAGTCACCGCCGAACATGGCGTTGCCCGTGTTATTCGTACTCGCCGCCACATCGGCACCAGTTAAGATGCCGAGCATATCAACAATTTGGCGACCATCAGGATTTGCTGCTAATTCGCAACCGTAAATCAAGACATCGCCATCGGTCGTTAATGCGCTGCCCCAACTCGCAATCTGGCCAGCATAGGTTGCCAGATTGTCATTGGTTAGCCAAGTATTACCGAGCTTTAGAGATCCTTGCGTCGCGTGCGAAACCAGATGTACGGCATCCAGATGATCATAACCAGCCAGGAGATGGCTGATCTGGGAAACTCCATCGCTAGCGCCGTCCAGTAATATCAAATCGATCTGCTGTGTACTATCAACGTTTCCTAACAAATCATCGACAAGCTGTTGATAGTTCTGTGTCGCGGAATCGACAATGACCAATTCCCGTTTCAACACTGCATCTGGATCAACCGTCATCATTCTTGGCGAAGAGATGCTGCCAAGTACATTGCCTTGAATGGTCGCGCCAGCGCTGTCGGCTTCCATGCCGATTTGTTTTGCGTCGTTGCCCCAAATCACGTTTCGGCTAGCTACATCGGTCCCGCCGATTTGCGACTGACTGCCGCCCAACAGGATTCCATCGAGACCGTTTCCCATGTCCAACGCACCGCTGACGCTTGTGCCGATGAAGTTGCCGACGATCATGATTCCAGCACTTTGGACCTCAATCCCGTGCTTCGAAAATCGGTTGATCACCAAACCGCTTATCGTGCTCCCGTCACTCCCCGCCGCTAGCACCAACCCAGATGCGTCCCCGGCTAAGGAACCGTCAAGTTCGATAACTAGGTTTGCATTGCTGCCAATCTGGAGCGTGTTAACAGTCGCACCTGATTGCGTATAGCCATCGATCGTAATGGTATCCGTAATTTCCGGCAGGGCTGCGACTAAGCTAATGGAATGGTTGCCGTCAACGGATATGTTGAAGACAATTGAGTCTTCACCTATGTTCGCATTGGCATCCAGGATAGCTTGACGCAGTGAGCCTGCCCCGCTGCCATTGGTGTTGGTGACCGTGAAGGTTGCGAGAAGTCCGCCGTAGGATTCTTGGAGGTGGAGGCCGAAGGCAATTTGGGTTTCGATTGTGGCGACGGGCTTCCAGCCTGTCGGATTACTATTTTCTGTACTGTCCACAGGCTGGAAGCCTATGCCACTTGCGGCTACATACTCCAAGTTCCAATCACCGCCGCGATTGATATCACCCGTCTTGTCGATCGACGCGGCAACATCCGCGCCGGTCAGACGCGCGATAGAATCGATCAGGAATTGCCCTTCCGCACCCGACGCTACATCGCAGCCGTAGATAAGGATGTCGCCCTCTGCATTGAGTGCCATGCCCCATTGCTGCAAGTCGGCGAGGTGTTCTTGGATATTGCTGGCAGATAGCCATGAGCCGCCAAGCTGAATCATTCCGTCGTTACCGTGTGATACGAAATGGATCGCACTTAGGTCATGGTACTGCGAAAGGACGCTGTCGATCTGATTGAAACCGTTTTCGTTGCCATCAATGACGAAGACGGAGACTGATCTGCCTAGAGTATTCGCTTGCGACTCAATGTCCGCGATCAACGAGTCTGAATCGTAAAGGCCAGACTGCAGGAATACAACTTCGTGGACGCTTGCAAACTCTACGCCGTGGTCCTCACCCCCATTGTAGAACAGTTGTCCCAACTGTTCCGGCGCTGCCTCCAAAGCGTCAAGTGATACCAACTCTTCCGAATGCGTGACTGGAACAGTTGAGGACAACTGTTCAACTTTGTCACTCGAATCAAAAAATATGCTTTCGAGCCGAACCAAACCTTCTTCGACGGGGCGGATGCGGCCACCATCCGAACCGACGCTAGCAGCGTCGGCCACGGCAGCGTCGGCTAAGGGGATAACTCCGTCCATGCCCCGGGATGCCTTGATCGCCTCCACGATTCTGCTAAACGACTCGGAATGCATGTTCGGGGCAGCTTCCAA
>JANLUJ010001303.1:0-4740 GCA_031363425.1 Pirellula sp. | reverse complement strand
ATCGAGATTGTCATCGTGATAGACAACACCCTGAAGTAGTCGAACAGCGACAGGGCTCCAATCCGCAGGCGGCGGGATGATGTTGTTGTTTGCGTTAGGAGAGAAAATATCCACAATAATGTTTAACCGGCGAAGCCGCGTGAAGTGTTAGTGTAGTTGAATAGTTGTTTAACCGGCGTAGCCGCGTGAAGTGTTAGGCACCGACGATTCAGATCCAATCGAAATAGCTTTATCGACAGAAAAACTGCATCGACAGCGCTCGCCGCTTCGCGGGTTAAACAAAGAATCAAAATTTTGTCACCGTGGCTTGGTTGCCATTTCGCGTGTGGCCGCTTTTGGTTGAAATACGATTCGAGGTATCGACACTTGCAGCACCGACGAACGACCACGCGGTTCCAGGATGTTGATTCGATCGATGCGGGTTGGATCGATTTGGTGGAAGTCATCGTGCGCAATCTGAAGGTAACCGAGTAGCTCAACCACACCGCCGGTCAGGGGCCAGCGTTCAATCAGTCCTGCAAGCGTTTCATTTTGGCCGAGCATTGTCGCCTCGCGAATGTGCCGGCGCAGCTTGCGCAGATCGAGGCGCTGCAATTTCGCAAAGGCGGATGCCATGGCTTGAGCATGACTCGGGTCGATCACTTGTTCAGTCAGTTGCAGTTGGTCGAAGTCCTGCGGTGGCACCCAAAAAGTACGCGCCATCGGGGAACCAATTTCTGCTTCGGCATCAACAGACATCTGAATCGATTGGCATTCTGGGGCACCCCGAAGTCGCAACGCATGTTGGCGGATGTCCCGCAGCACGTTGGCCAATCGGACGCGATGGGCAGCGGCACGTGCATCGAGCAGTCTGCGCAACGTTGCTGACAAACGAGCCGTGGTCCGCATTACCTTTTCGGCTTCGGCCAGTAGCGATGGAACCATGCGTCGAACTCGCGATAGCGATTCATGCTGGTCCGCCAAAGCAGCCAGCTGCTGAATCTCTTCGATGTTCTTTCGCAGGATGGCTTGTTGATTGGGAGAGAACAGAAAAGACACGAATGCAAAGAAGCTAATTCCTTCGTCTTGTTGCTTGAGAAGGTCTTCGGAATCCAAGGCATGGCCAAGGATATGACCACGGGAATCGCCACCCGATGCTTGCAGTTGTTGAACCTCGCGGGCGATCGATTGAAAACGTTCTTCGACCGCCCGGAAATCGGACTGGAGGGCTCGCAATAAATCGACTGCGGTTTGAAATCGTTCGCGAATTTGAGCTGGACGGTAGACTTGGACAGATTTTCCCGACTCAATTGCATGAATTTCCGCGTCGATCAAGGCTCGCTGCGAGCGCAGATATTCGAGTCGACGATCGGGATTTGCGGATGCCCCTCGCACAATGTCCTCAAGCGTATCGATGACCAATCGAAGTCGACTTTCGGTACCGACTAAATTCGATCCACGGGTAACTGCCGCGTCGACGAATTGGATGGCCTCTTCGGCGTAACGGGTGAGCTGAAACTGCGGTTCGATCGACGAGGCTTCTAAAAATCGTTGGAGCCAGCCCGCATCCGACCATTGCGTCAGATACCGTTCTGGAGGTCCGGCGAGCAAGCTCGGCTCCGTTTCGTGTATTTCTTCTTGGTATCCAGTCAGTCGGGTCCGAAGGTCACTCTGCCCAATGGAAATAAGTTCGCCCGATTTGAAGACTCGGTGAAGGAAATCCAGAATCCAAGGCGCATTGTCAGAACGAAGCAGTCTGGCAGTTGGAGACGCTTCAAAGAATGTTCGGATGCTTTCGCGTCGCATGGACGAAACAAATCGACTGGTAGACATGAGAATATAAAGGTAATTGAGAATGCTCTAAGTTAAACGTTTTCCGGACACCTTTGGTCACAGATTCACAGAAATCTCCCATTTTTTGCCCTTGGTTGCTGGGGCAAAATGAAAGCAAATCTGACGAGTTGCTTGTACAATCACGTCGAGACGGGTGTTTGAAAAGTTCAGCAGGCCTTGAGTCGCCCGGTGCCCGTTGTTTGATTTCGTATTCAAAATCCGAGTTTTCGGAGTTTCCTTATGAGCATTTTGCCGTCGTCGAGCGAACAACGGGTGGTTTTCCGCTCCGTGAGCTGGGAATCGTATTTGTCCCTCACAAAAGAATCGGAGAGTGGGTCTGGTAGGATGACCTATGATCAAGGAGTCTTGGAGATTATGTCGCCCGGGATGCCACACGAAATTGCCAAGAGACTTATCGGTAGGATGATCGAAACCTTTACGCTATGTCGGGGAATCGAGATTCGCTCGACCTCGTCTACTACCTTCATGCGATCGGAACTTCAGCGAGGCTTTGAGGCTGATGAATCGTATTACATTCAACATGCAGCCGAACTCCGTGGAATACGTGAAATCGACCTTGGGATTCACCCTCCGCCGGATTTGGTTATCGAGGTGGATATAACAAACTCCTCGATGCCAAAGAAAGCATTACTTGCCGCTATGAAAATCCCAGAAATGTGGCGATACGACGGAACATTTCTTTGGATGGGTCGCTTGAATCAAGACAGGTACCAAGATTTGGAACGAAGCTTGGTCCTCCCGGAATTTCCACGCGAACTTGCCTCGAGCTTACTCGAGCGCAGATTCGAAGAGAACGAGACTGTGCTCATCCAAACTTTTCTCGACAGTTTGTAAAACTCTGAGTTTTCGGCTCCGAACCGCCGCTTGTCAGTCCGAATGGGCACGAAATAGGTGAACCGTTAGGCCTTCGGACGTGACAATTGCTTGAAATTCAATTAGACTTCGCTTGAATAAGCACACCTTTACTCATTTGGCAAACTAATGGCACAACCCGATACGGCAACGACCACCACCGTCCTTTCTCAGCAAACGCTTGCCGATAGCATCGAATGTGCGAAACTTGCAGCCCGGGCTGCAGCGGAAAACAAAGGGCAAGATATCCTCGTTTTGGATTTGTCCAAGCAGACGAGCATTTTCGATTGCTTCGTGATTGCAACCGGTACGAGTCGCAGACAATTGCAAGCCATTGCCGAAGAGATCCATCGCGTCTTCAAGGCCAGAGGTGAGACGCGCCTAAGCGTGTCCGGCTACGATGAGAGCCGCTGGATTGCATTGGACTACGGCAGCGTAGTGATTCATCTGTTCGACGAAGAATGTCGCAAGTTCTATGATCTCGAGGGTCTATGGGCAGACAGTTCGCGAATCGACTTGACCGAAGCGTTGCGAGATACCAATGCAAAGGTCAGTATCTAGCTTCGATACGCCGAAGAATTCTTGTGTGGGGCAAAGCAAGGCAAGGAAAAAAAGGGAGCAAGCGAATGGCGATTTCAGTTGAATACCTGTTGTGGTTGTTACCAATCCTTGCTGCGGTATCTTTGGTGATGGCTGCGACTCGGCATGAGCGCAACGAAAGGATCCTTAGCCAAGCTTGGCGCACCGCGCTTTGGACACTTAGCTTCTTAGGAGCAATTGCGGCGACCCTATGGTTCGCGATGTTCTGGATCGGCTAAATCGCTTGTCGAATGCCGAAAAGAATAAGAAGCAAGCCGCAGGTTCGTTCGATAGCGGTCCTGAAACTTCGATAGCAACTAGCAATCCGTTCGCTTGATAGAATGAATGCCACGCCACCGTACCAAAGGGAGGCAATAAGAGCGACCATGGCAACCATGGCAAGCAGAGTGCTAAAAGATGCGGCTGCTGGAATCGCGGTCGAGAATACAGACGCGTAGAAGATCATGGCTTTCGGATTGGAAAGGTTCGTAACGATCCCATCGCGAAGGGCAAGGAAGAAACGGGCTCGAGTTGTTGGTTTCGCCTGGGTAGGCAAGGGATTTTTCGAACGGCGGATTAGCTGGACACCAAACCAAACAAGATAGCTTGCACCAAGCAGCTTGACGGACCAAAACAACCAAGGGAACAGCGAAAAGATCGTGCCGATCCCGAACAATGCAGCCGAGGCCCAAAGTGAATTGACACAAACGATGCCTATGACAAGCGCGAGGGCATCTGACCGAGTCGAGGTGACAGCGCGATGTGTTACTGCCACGAAGTTTGGGCCAGGACTCATGACGCCAGCCATACACACGATGGAAGCGGTGAACACGGCAGCAACGTCGATCATTGTTTCACTTTCCATTGCAATAGCGCATTGCCATCGACCGAACCATCGATTGTCAGTTCGATACTTCGAAGAGCACGGCGTCGAACAGGCTTCCATGTTAACGGTCTCGGTGAGAGTTCGCAAACAATGCGCCCGCCGCTCGCCTCAAAGCGATTGGGCAGCAATCAACAGCGGCCCGTGAATTGGTTCGCGAACGAGGTGACTGGTCAGGGGTGCAACTCTTTCCTGTTGCAGTTCCAGCAAGAGTCGCGACGTAATGGACGGGTTATTGATGAGGATGCCGCCACTCAACGCCAACGAATACGACAAATGCGCTAGTTTTAGGCGCCTAACGATCGTTCCAACCAAATGAGTCATGGCGACAATCGCGTTGTCGACAATTCGACCGGCATCCGGATCATTGCCAGCATGATAGAGGACGGTTTCACAAAGCCTGGCAACTTCCGCACGAGGCAATTGCGTTTGATAAAGATAGGGAATGAGTTCTCGGGGAGAACACAACTCCAGCTTGGCTAAGAGCGATTGATGAAAAATGGTCGAGGCTTCGCCGCGATCATAGGCTTGGCAAACAGAGCGAAGCCCTTCTAATCCGATGGCGAAGCCGCTACCCTCGTCACCAAGCAAAT
>JANLUJ010001293.1:0-2120 GCA_031363425.1 Pirellula sp. | reverse complement strand
GTTGGCTTGATGGCCATTTCGTATGGCATCTCGACACAAGGTCTCGGAAAATTGATGGCCGCTGAAGCCGTCTTTGCATTCGGTCTGGTTGCATTCGGATTTCTAGGCATGGGGCCCGTGACCATCGCCGTCGATTCGTATGGCCCAGTGACCGACAACGCTCAAAGCGTTTTCGAGCTGTCACTCATCGAGCAAGTACCAAATATTCACGCGGTACTGAAATCCGAATACAAGATCGACGCAAACTTTGAGGAAGCCAAACTTCTGCTAGAAGAGAACGATGGGGCAGGAAATACCTTCAAGGCTACGGCCAAACCGGTACTCATCGGCACCGCAGTCGTAGGCGCGACCACCATGATTTTTTCGATCATCATGTCGCTGACCCATGGCCTGACAATGCATCAGGAGAAGTTGTCCTTGCTTCACGCACCGTTTGTCCTCGGGTTGATTTCAGGTGGAGCGATCATTTACTGGTTCACCGGTGCCTCCATTCAAGCTGTAACCTCGGGTGCCTATCGCGCCGTCGAGTTCATCAAAGCCAACATCAAGCTGGACGGCGTCGTCAAAGCGTCGGTTGAGGATAGCAAACGAGTCGTAGCGATTTGCACTCGATTCGCACAGTTAGGCATGTTCAATATCTTCATGGCCGTGTTCTTCATAACGCTTGGCCTGGCCTTCATTGAACCGTTCTTCTTCGTCGGCTATTTGTTCTCGATTGCTATCTTCGGTCTTTACCAGGCTATCTTCATGGCCAACGCCGGCGGAGCTTGGGACAATGCAAAGAAGATTGTCGAAGTTGAACTCAAACAAAAAGGTACGCCACTTCACGACGCGTGCGTGGTAGGTGACACGGTTGGCGATCCGTTCAAGGACACTTCAAGCGTGGCTTTGAACCCAGTCATCAAATTCACGACCCTTTTTGGTTTGCTCGCGGTAGAACTCGCGGTGAAACTGAAGGAAATGAAGGGGCCAACGCTTGGTATGTGGCTCGCTATTGGTTTCTGCAGCATTGCACTGGTTTTCATTTGGCAATCGTTCTACGGAATGCGCATCAAAAGCGAAGCAAAGTAAAGCTCGAGTGTGCGAGGTTGGTTAATGATCAGTAGCAGTGTTGAAATCGAAATGGTACGATGGCGGGCTTCGTGCCCGCGTCTTAAATCCAAAACAATATGCTACTTTATCAACATCCCGACTTTGCATTGCACGATACGAAAAACCACCCAGAGTCGGTCAGTCGGATCACGCATGTAAACCAAATGCTTAAGGATTCAGGCTGGTTAGGTAAATGTACTTTGCCTCAATGGGAGCCAGCTACTTCCGTGCAGTGTCAACGCAATCATCCTCAGAGTTATCTCGAGGAACTTGAGCATTGGTGCCAGCATGATGCGGGGCGAGTCGAGGTGGACACAGTCGTTTCGAAAGGGTCATGGACTGCGGCTACGCTTGCCGCTGGTGCCGTTTGCGATGCAGTTCAACGCGTGATTGCGTCAGAGGACACCACCGCTTTTTGTGCCATTCGGCCACCTGGGCACCATGCTATGCCAAAATCAGCAATGGGCTTTTGTCTTCTCAACAACATCGCGATAGGCGCATTGCATGCCCGATTTTTGGGCTTAAACAAAGTGTTGATCATCGATTGGGATGTGCACCACGGGAATGGAACGCAAGCGACGTTTTGGGAAGATCCCACCGTGGGCTTCGTTTCAATCCATCGATTCCCTTTCTATCCTGGGACAGGTAAAGAAGATGAAACCGGCAGTGGAAAAGCGATTGGCACCAAAGTCAACATCCCGGTCGCCGCCAGTATCTCTCCGAACGAATTCCTGAAGCGACTTTTTGATTCAACCGAAAAAATCGCCAACGAAATGAAGCCCGAACTGATCATGCTCAGCGCTGGATTCGATGCCCATCGAAACGATCCCGTAGGTGGCTTGACATTGGAATCGGAACATTATCGTCAAGCCGGAAAGTGGATTGCGCAACTTGCGAGCCAACATTGTGGCGGCAAGTTAATTTCGATTCTGGAAGGCGGATATCATCTCAAGCACCTGCCCGACTGCGTCGATGCACACTTGAAGGGCATCTTAAGCGACGTGCAGTAACGTTGCTCACTCAAATCC
>JANLUJ010001279.1:0-1732 GCA_031363425.1 Pirellula sp. | reverse complement strand
CGGAACACCAATTGCGTGGCTTGGCCTTGTACTGAGTGGGGCCATAATGATCGGTGCACCAGCTCGGCACATTTATATCTACAACACCGAGGTGCCCGAAGGCTTTGAACGTGTTTCGTTTTCTGTGTTGAATAGCCGAAAAGGGGAGCCCGACTTTCCAACCAACGAAGCCATCGCATTAAATGGAAAGAAAGTTTTTATTAAGGGTTACGTACACCCAACCTCGATTTCAAGCAATTCGTCGAAATCGTTTGTTTTGATTCCGGACTTGGGAACATGCTGTTTTGGAACGCAACCCCCGTTGACCCATATGATACAAGTCAAATTGGTTAACGACGGTTATGCTTATAAGTCTCTTCGCCTTCACGCGATCGCTGGAACCCTAGAAGTTCATTCCCACATAAAACCCGTTGAAGGGCTCGAGGGAGTGTTCTATGAATTCGAGGCCGAGCACTTTCAGTGAAAAAGGGAAGGAAGATTGCGCTTCGACCCTTCAAGTGCAACGCTTCATGGCTTCCATGCAAAGTCCATCAACTTGTTCGAGTGGAACGGGGCTTCATTCTTGGAGGCTCATCCTCCATGGTGGCAACATCGCGTCCTGAAGTCATTCCCTTTGTCGAAACTAATCCCTTCAGCTCTTGAACTCGCATTTGAAGAGACAATTCCTCTGAACGACTTTTGGGTGTTCTCGACTTCAATTGCGCAAGTTCTTGAAATGCCTTATCAACGCTGAATGATTCCGAGGGCGCATCGCTTTTTGGTTTCGCTACCGGTTCCTTCGGCTTTAGTATCGATGCACTTGCGGCCGGCCCTATGAGCGGTTGGTATGCCTCCGGCATTTCTTGGTTCGGAAACGAATGTGTTAAGTTCACGTCTTGAACTGAATTGGCTTTCGAAACCAAATTCACTTTCTCATGCTCTTTCAGGGCAATCGGTAACTCAAAGACTGCAATCGGTAACTCAACGACTGCAGGCACAACTTCGCCAATTTCTTGATTTGGCGTTTGGATGTCAATCGACTCGAGAATTTCCGATGTTGATGCGGTTGACGGCTCTCTGCTAGGTTCGTCGGGGCGAGCTATAGTCTGAAAAGCAAGGTCAGCATCGCGTCTACCGAGTTCCCGATCACGGCTGCGTCGTCCGAAAACTGGGCTAACATCCATTGGCGTAATTGCAAATACGATTCCTAGTCCAAAAATCAAACCTGCGATCGTACAGAGACCGAAAATCGTAGTCTTGCCAGGTCCGATTGGGCGATCGCTCACTAGCGGAGAATCGAGTCGAGTCAAAAGGCTTGTGGAAACGGAGGAGTCCCGCGCAGCTTGTATCTCCGCAAGTTCGCGTTCCGAACTTTCGAGCATCCCAACCTTTGATTTGACTTCGGATAGAAGATTGGCGTAAGGAGCGCGGCTATCTGCAAGTTTAGCCAAGCGCTCTTGAGCTGACTTCTTTTGGTTTTCGAGTCGCTCGATTCGACCGTCGACAAGGGCGATATCCGATTCAACACCAGCAATGGAGGCGCTTAGCTCCTGCAAAAATCGCTTGACGATCGATGACTGTGCAGACTGCGACGCTATCACAGAAGGATGGTTTTCGGTGAATTTTCCCGTCAATTGAGAACCGCTCAATTGTGCGTCCACTAAACCTTCGCGAAGTCGCTTCAAACCGGGCTGTGAGTTAAGTACCGCGCCTGGGGCCACAATAAACGAAGTTGGGTCCTTCGTTGCTCGAA
>JANLUJ010001271.1:0-1177 GCA_031363425.1 Pirellula sp. | reverse complement strand
CTTCCATACGGACCGGAACCAATAACCTCACTCGCTTGCGACTGCACTTGTTTGGCAATGTCCGAACCTTGCTTTCTCGCGATGAGGCTGTCTACGCGTTCCGAAAGCAACTCGACCTGAATGCATCGAATTGAATCCAGTTTGGACAAGCCTGACGCCTGTTTGATATTGATTCGTCTCGCGATTGCAAAAACCAATTCGAAATCACTAACGTACTGAAGTGCAATATCGTCCCAATCGGCGGCGAGGCTCATCGCATCGAGGATATTGTCAGGGGCTGATTCTCGTAAATCCATCGACATCGATTCGCCAAGGCCACCAGGCTTCGCAATTCGTATTGCCTCATAAATGTTGAAAGAATCGTCGCGTGTTAGCTGGAAGAGCGTTTCTCGAACTCTCGCCTGGAGGGAATTTTTTTCGATTTGCTCTTGCGCCAGGTGATGCGTGGCCACTACGAGTGGTGCCATAAGCAGAATCGTCCCCAGACTTGTATTGGTACCGGTGGCTTGGATCATCGCATTCACGCAATGCAAAACGATTTGCCCCACCCCTTGTCCGTGGCAATTGTCGACCTGTTCTCCAATCGCCTTGGCGGCAGCAATAAAATGTCCGTGGTTCAAATCACGAAACGATGCATGTGGATGTACATTGCCAGCTTTGATTGCTGAACACTCTGTTTCGATAGCAAATTGTACTCTACTGCCGACCGACATCGTCATCCACCAATTTTTGAAGCTCCTCCAGGACTTCGGTCGACGCTTCTTCCATCACGTAGTGCCCAACATCCATCAACTCACGCCGAGACGCGTTTGGCCAAGCGAGATTCATTCGCTCCATGCATTCCGGTCGGAAGCACCAGTCTCGCATCCCCCAAACAAATCGAATTGGTAGATCACCAAGTCTCGGCAAGTTGCTCTCCAATCGCATCAACACATTCCAGGTTGGATGTTTTGGCGACATGGGGATATCACGCACAAATCTATCGATTGCGATTCGATTGTGAGGCGAATCGTAAGGGGCGAGCAACCCATCGCGCGCGATGGAACTAAGTTTTGGCAGTCGATCGATTGCCATATAGATCGCAGCTCGTGCAAAGGCGTTTGCGTACCGGATTGCCCATGAACCGAGCAAGGGTATTCGGCAGGCAGCGATTCGACGAGGGACATAAGGGGGCGGG
>JANLUJ010001252.1:0-1897 GCA_031363425.1 Pirellula sp. | reverse complement strand
TCCAGCCATCAATTGACGCGTCTCAAGTGGCTCGAAGTGAATTGGACGATCCTTGCGATTACCTGTAACGGGAAGTACCCCTTGCAAAATTGCCCTAAAAAAACGTCTTGCGGTAAGCTTCAATGATTCTCGGCGTTGCATTTTTGTCATTTCGAAATCCTAAATACCACCCGCATGGGGAGGACTAACTTGAGGTTGTCGCAATCATCAAAAGAAAAACTTATACAGAGTATTCGGTTTTTCCCTTGGAAGGTCTAGTGTGGAAACTCAATCATATTCGCGCAATACGACCGAATCACTAATTCAACTCACCGTATTCCTTGTTCTCGGAAACGTTGGGTGGGGAATTTGAGGGTTAGGTCGGATTATTGGGCAACTTTAAGTACTAGGTCGAACTTGGATGCGGTTTGTTTCGCATTTGTTCCAAAACCCAAATCCCCAAATAGCCCAATTGAACTAGCCAGAATTCGGACGGTTACCCATAATACGCGTTCCTAAATGTCCAAGAACGCAGTTTTTGTTGAAGGTAAGTTCGCATAAAATGGCCAAGAGCAAGAAGAAAAAGGAAACCACGTTCCTCGTTTGCCAAGAGACTGGTGATATCAACTACGTGCTTTTGCGCAGACCTGGCGGGGAGAAACTCCAGCTCAAGAAATACAATCGCCGCCTCCGTCGCGTGACATTGCACATAGAAAAACGAAAATAGCGTGGCTAGGTTGGTTTCCATCGAAAACCCACGGAAAACGAGAGCAGGGCGAGTATTGACTCGCCCTGCTTTCATTTGTTGAATCCGCCAGGTGGCTGACGCTGCTAGCGTCAGTTTCTCACCGGAAGAAACTTGCCCCGCCAATTGGTACGCTGGCCACTCGCACAGCCGCGAGTCCTTGGTAAGCTGTTTAACGTAACATTGCGACATTGCGGCTGTGTTTCCCAGCGCACGCGGACCGTCTACTTCATGGAGGGCTCTCATGGCCAAGCAATGGCTATTTAAAGGTCACGATTCTGCGGCCATCTTGGCACTTGCAAAACAGTCTTCGGTTGAACCTGTTGTAGCCCAACTATTGCTAAACCGGGGCATCACCGAACATCGCTCGATCGATTCCTTTCTCGAGGCCCGGTTTTCGGATTTACGTGAACCAGAACTCCTGCCTGGAGTCCTGTCGGCATCAGAACGAATCCATGACGCCGTCAAAAATAAAACTCCGATTACCGTCTATGGCGACTACGACGCAGATGGCATGACTGGTACGTCGATCCTTTTCAGTTGCCTCAGACTCCTCGGCGCCGATGTCCAGTATTACGTCCCGAATCGCCTCGAGGACAGTTATGGTTTAAGTTGCGACTCCATCCAAAAGCTTGCGCAACGCGGTCGCAAAATGATTATCAGCGTCGACTGTGGCATAGGCTCAATCGCGGAGGCCGAGTTGTGCCGTGAACTTGCAGTCGAGTTAATCATCACCGACCATCATCGCATGTCGGACCAGCTACCCAATGCAACTGCAATCGTTCACCCAGCCTTGCCTGGCTTCGAATATCCATTTCATGGATTATGTGGCGCTGGTGTCGCATTCAAACTGGCTTGGGCTATTTGCCAACACGCTAGCCAAGCCAAAAAAGTAACCACCTCGCTCCGCGAATTCTTGTTTCAAGCCACGACACTAGCTGCTTTGGGCACTGTCGCGGACGTAGTGCCGCTCCTCGATGAAAACCGAATCATCGTTCGACACGCTTTGAAGCTGATGCAACAACACGGACCGCTTGGGCTCAAGGCCCTCATCAAACAAACCAAACTCGATCAAAAGAGCACGCTGTCAGCCGAAGACATCGCCTTTACCCTCGCGCCCCGTTTAAACGCCGCTGGACGATTGGGCCAAGCCCAGCTCGGAATCGAACTGCT
>JANLUJ010001243.1:0-3623 GCA_031363425.1 Pirellula sp. | reverse complement strand
TTCCAGAGTTCCTTGCCATTGAGGTCGTAACAGAACAAACCACACGACCCGAAATAGGAGACAATCTGTTTGCCGTCGGTAGCAGGTGTGGAAGCAGCCGGACTACCTTCCGTCTTATGGAATGCTTCGATCTGTTTTGCCGGTGCTTCAGTCCGCCAAATTTCCCGACCGTCAGTCCGGTCATATGCGACCGTGTAGAGTTTGCCCTCATCGAACGCGGTCATGACGAGCATGTCGCCGGCTACGATGGGTGAGGATAGGCCGCTTGGGACTGGAACCTTCCACTTCAGATTCTTCTTAGAGTCGATTTCCAGCGGCGGTGTCTGGTCATCCGCCACTCCCGACCCATTCGGACCACGAAACTGTGGCCAAACGAGCGGTTGCTCCGCGCAGTGTCCGATTGCTGTGAATTCCTCAAAGGCCCAGCAAATGAATAGTTTGCATATGAGTAGTTTCTTCATGTCGGATTCGAGGTTGGATTGGGGTGAAGTCGGACATGAAAATTACTCACACTGCGATACTGGACCATCGCAATTGTAACAGCCTCGTTTCCAACTTGCCTCAGGCGAACGACTTGTTCACAGAAGATGTGCTGTCCGTTGAGGAATTTGTCGACAACTCACTTATCGCCAGTCGTCGCTTGCCGACGGATTCCAATTTCCACAGGCATGTGCTGGCCAACCGGCGATCCAGCTAGACCTCGAAACCACGATTCTACAATTGTTTGCCAGCTACCATTCGAACAGTTACAACAAGTATCCTCAGCCAATAATCTCCAGACCACTACCGCCCAAGCCTAAAGAGACATCCAATGCGTCCAGTACTGCTGTGCATCTTGCTCGTATGCGGATTGACTACGCCTGCTAGCGCTCAGCAGCAAAAGTCAATTACCAACAGCATCGGGATGAAGCTGGTGCTGATACATGCGGGGTCGTTTACGATGGGATCGCCGGAGTCGGAGCCAGGAAGACAAACAAATGAATCGCTTCACAAAGTGACGATAAGTAAGTCCTACTATCTTGGAGCTTACGAGGTGACACAGGGTGAGTATGCAAAAGTGATGGGCAAAACCCCTAGCTTCTTCAAAGGCAACCAGTTGCCTGTAGAACTAGTGAACTGGGACGACGCCGTTTCCTTTTGTAAGCAGCTATCGGAATTGCCGGATGAGAAAGGGGCTGGACGGGTGTATCGCTTACCAGCTGAAGCGGAGTGGGAGTACGCATGTAGAGCTGGTGGTAAGACTGCGTTTAGTCTGGGGCGGCTGCTGGGGCCATCGCGCCTCAATTGGCCGGTCGGCGCACCGCGAGAGTTTCATCCCCAGAACACTGTCGACATTCTTGGGCTTCCGCGTCGCAATGAGCCTGCCGGTAAAACAACCAGTGTTAGCCACGTCGAAGTAAAAGCCCAGCTCATCAACTTCAATGTCCACAGGGATGTGCTGACCATGCGACCTCGACACTTCCCCAAGTAGTCCCGCGTCCACAATTATTTGCCTGTTGCCATCGAAACAGTTACAACAACAATTCACCATCCATCATCTCCAGACCACCAACGCCCAACCTAGAGAGATTCCAATGCGACCAGTACTGTTGTGCCTCTTGCTTCTATCGGGATTGTTGACGCCTGTCTACGCTCAGCAGCCTAAGGAAATTACCAACAACATCGGTATGAAGCTGGCCCTGATTCCCGCGGGATCGTTTACGATGGGTTCGCCTGTAGGTGAGCTGGGCAGGAAAGGGGAGCTGGGTAGGAAAGTAGTCGAGAGGCCTCACGAAGTGACTATAAGCAATTCCTATTACCTTGGTGTTTACGAAGTGACGCAGGATCAATATGAAAAAGTGATGGAAAGTAATCCCAGTTTATTCAAGGGAGCGAAGAGACCTGTGGAATCCTTGAGTTGGGACGATGCAGTTTCGTTCTGCACGAAGCTATCGGAATTACCGGAAGAGAATGCGGCTGGACGTGTGTATCGATTACCGACAGAAGCTGAATGGGAATATGCTTGCCGCGCTGGTAGCACCACCACATATTGTTTTGGAGACTCGGAGGATTCACTTGGGGAGTATGCTTGGTTTGGTGAACATGTCCGCAAGTTTGGCAATACAGGAATGTCCCATCCAGTGCGCGTTGAAGCTACTCAGCCAGTTAGCTTAAAGAAGGCTAACGCATGGGGCTTGCATGACATGCATGGGAATGTTCGCGAGTGGTGCCAGGACTGCTTTGCTCCGTATCCATCGGGCGCGGCGATCGATCCTGAGGGGCCTAGTCAGGGCACGCACCTAGTCCGTGGAGGTAGCTGGGAAGGAGAAGCGGCGTGGTGCGGGTCGGCGTTTCGCAGCGCGTCCGACCGGCGCAACATGGTCCTCGGTTTCCGCGTTTCCATGCGTCTGCCCATGAAGAAACCGGAGGCCCCCTCCTCTATTCAGCAACCTCAAGAGATTACTAACAGTATCGGGATGAAATTAGTTCTGATACAAGCTGGCACTTTTGCCATGGGGTCGCTCGTTGAAGAGGCCGGAAGGAAGGACGAGGAGACGCAGCATGAAGTGACGATAAGCAGGCCCTATTACCTTGGAGTATACGAGGCAACTCAGGAACAGTATGAAAAAGTAGTTGGGAAAAAAAGTCAAAATCGCCCTTTTGAAAGTAACGAGTTACCGGCGGACTGGGTGAGTTGGGACGATGCAGTTTCGTTCTGCAAAAAGCTATCGGAAATGCCAGAAGAGATAGCGGCTGGACGGGAGTATCGATTACCGACAGAAGCAGAATGGGAGTACTCCTGCCGCGCTGGTAGCACGACCACCTATTGTGTTGGAGACACAGCGGAATCGCTTGGGGAGTATGACTGGTTTGGAGAACATAATGCCGATAAGCCTCATCCAGTAGGACTTAAAAAACCAAACCGTTGGGGATTGTATGATATGCACGGGAATGTTTGTGAGTGGTGCAATGAAGAGTTTCCATCAAGTGCGGTACCCAACCCTCAGGGTCCTATCACGCTCCGCGTGCTCCGCGGCGGCAGTTGTGGCTCAAACGCAGCGAGTTGCCGGTCGGCAGACCGCGATTATGGCCAGGTAATGCGGCTTACGCGCATGCGCTTCCGGCTCTGCGGCTTCCGCGTCGCCATGAGTCTGCCAGCCAAGAAACCGGAGGCGACATCATCCAAATGATAGAGAAAACGACATGCGAGCTTTAGTTTTAAGTATCGTTCTTTTGTTTGGCTCCCCTGCGGTTGGTCAGCAGCTAAAGGAGATTACCAATAGCATTGGAATGAAGCTCGTTTTGATACATCCTGGTTCGTTTACGATGGGCTCGCCTATAGAAGAACAAGGCAGGCTTGCCGATATGACGCCGCACGAAGTGACAATTAGCAGGGCCTATTACCTTGGCAGGTACGAGGTGACGCAGGAGCAATATGAAAAAGTGATGGAAAACAATCCGAGCGGATTTGGCGGAGCGACAAACCCTGTTGAAGGAGTGAGTTGGGAGGACGCTATTTCTTTTTGCAAGAAGCTATCTGAATTGCCGGAGGAGAAAACCGTACACCGGGATTATCGGTTACCGACAGAAGCAGAATGGGAGTATGCCTGCCGAGCTACTAGCTCCACCGCATATTGTTTTGG
>JANLUJ010001235.1:0-6245 GCA_031363425.1 Pirellula sp. | reverse complement strand
ACTCCACGGGAGGAAAAAAATGAGGGCAATGTTGCCCAACCAGTCCGTCGAGGACAAGGTTTTTGGATGGTCGCTCTCATTTTGCTAGCAGTCTTCTTGATGCTTTTTTTCCTGCCTGGAATGACAAGCTCGAGAATCGATTACAGCTTTTTTTTGGAGCAATTGGACAAGGAAAACGTTCAGCAGCTGACCGTCTACGAGTCGTATATCCAGGGCAAGTTCAAGGTTGCACCTGAAAAGCCGTTGACCTACGACTTCTATGGTAATCCTCAAAAGCCCAAGGAAGGCGTTGATGGATCGAGGGAATCCTACAAAAAAGATTTCGATCTATTTATTCCATCCGGTACCGAAACTCAGTCGGCACTTTTCGCAAAGCTCGATGCTTTGCGAGCAAAGTCGATTCAACAAGTCGTCGTTGATCCAAACGATCCGACCGCAGTGGCATTACCACAAGCCCCTTTTCGTTACGATATCGTTCCCGGCGGAACTCTCAGCACGATCATGATGCTGATATTTTTGTCCATGCTGATTGCAACGATTGTCGGCTTGTACATGTTCTTTCGGCGAAGTCGCGACTCGATGATGGGGGGCGGTTTTTTGACTAGCTTTACCAAGTCGACAGCCAAACGATTCGAACCTTCGGACCAGAGCATTACGTTTGATGACGTTGCAGGGCTCGAAGGTGTGAAAGCAGATTTGCAAGAAATCGTTGAGTTTCTCAAGTCACCCGAGAAGTTCCAAAAACTTGGTGGGCGTGTTCCAAAGGGAGTACTTCTCAATGGACCGCCGGGAACAGGCAAGACATTGCTGGCCAGAGCCGTAGCTGGCGAAGCGGGTGTGTCTTTCTTTTCTGTCAACGGCAGCGAGTTCATTCAGATGTTTGTCGGTGTGGGAGCATCGCGAGTTCGCGATCTCTTTGCAACCGCTAAGGAACAGTCGCCTGCGATCATCTTTATTGACGAAATCGATGCGGTTGGACGACAGCGCGGTGCGGGACTTGGAGGCGGTCACGACGAACGAGAACAAACGCTCAATCAGATCCTTGGTGAGATGGATGGATTCTCACCGACGGATTCGGTCATTATCATGGCGGCAACAAATCGGCCTGACGTTCTCGATCCCGCGTTGCTCCGCCCAGGTCGTTTTGATCGCCTGATCACCGTTGGCAGGCCAACGCTCAAGGGCCGCGAAGCCATTTTGAAAGTGCATGTTCGCGAAGTTCCGCTGGCTGACGATGTCAACCTGCACACCATGGCCGAAGCTACGGTCGGTCTAACGGGCGCTGACCTGCGAAATATAGTCAACGAAGCTGCATTATGGGCTGCACGTCACGACAAGAATCGAGTGAGCATGTCCGATTTCGATTACGCTCGAGACAAGGTCTTGATGGGCGCGAAACGAGAAGAAGTTATGATGCCCAGCGAAAAGGAAAAGACCGCTTATCACGAGGCTGGGCACACTCTTACGGCATGGTTTCTGCCTGGCGCGCAGCGTGTTCACAAAGTCACTGTGGTACCGCGCGGCCAGTCACTTGGCAGTACACAAATCTTGCCGAACGAAGACCGAATGAACATGTCGGAGAGCGAGATTCGAGACCAATTGGTCGTCTTGCTGGCGGGTAGGGCAGCCGAAAAAATCATTTATGATGAAACGTCTGTAGGAGCTGAAAACGACTTGGAGCGCGCAACCAGTCTTGGCCGAAGAATGGTTTCGCATTGGGGTATGAGCCTAAAACTCGGTCCTGTTTCCTACAAACTTTCGGATAGCGATCCGTTTCTCGGGAGAGAGATCCATCAGCAACGTCAGTTCAGCGAGCGAACTCAAGAAACCATCGACTCGGAGGTTGGTGATACATTGCGGGCGGCTGACAGAAGAGCTACAGATATGCTTCACACCAGACGCGAAGAGTTGGAAAGGCTCAAGGATGCGCTGATGGAGCGCGAGGAACTCGACGAAAATGAGATCACTGAATTGATCGGCCCAAGTGTGCACGTCAGGCGTCCTTCAACTTCGTCCCCAACGGAAGTTGTAAGTGCAACCTAGGAATCGAGGAATTGCCGCCGTGGCCGACGCTGCTAGCGTCGGTTTGAATGCGAATGAAGTCGGTTCGGATGCTGGCAGCATCCGCCACGATGGTCGGAACCAGTCCATGAAGCCTTTGCGATCAGCGTCGTGCAATGCCACGTAAGAAGTCCAACAAGATCCGAATCGAGTTTCGAAAGAAACATCAATCGCAAGCCAGGGATGCTGACCTAACCAGCGATTATGCTTCCGATCGCGAAGATATCGATACCGTCGCATCGCAACGGGTCAGCGGAAAGGGAGAGCAAACGCGGCACCGAACGGTCAAAGGGAACTTAATCGAGAACGGCGGAACGGATGCGTTGGGTCAAGTCGACCTGGACATCAATGCCGAGCGAACTCTCAACGGACTTGTTTTGAAAGTGCACGGTGTGGAGTCGATCGTGCAGCTGACTGATGGTCGCATTTTTCGGTGTGCCGTCCGGCGAGTCCTCAAGAACATGGCTACCGACCAACGTCACGTTTTAGTCGCTGGCGACAAAGTCACCGTATTACCAGAGGGAGAAGCCCAAGGCTGGATTGTTCGGATTGAGCCGAGGCGTTCGACGCTTAGCCGGACCAGCAAACAGCGGCGTCACGTCATGGTGGCCAACGTGGATCAATTGCTCGTCGTGACAAGTGCCGCCCAGCCTTCGATCAAACCGAATTTGATAGATCGCGTTCTAGCTACCGCGGAACAGAACCATCTCGATGCATGCATTTGCATTAACAAATGCGATTTGATTGATGCATCTGCGTTGCAACCGCTTATTGGAACTTACGCCCAAATGGGCTACAGGGTCGTGATGGTAAGCGCTGCCAAAGGCTGGGGCATTGAAAGACTCCGATCGATCACACGAGATCGCAGCAGCGTTGTGGTGGGGCAAAGCGGTGTTGGGAAATCATCGATTTTGAATGCTCTTGATACTGGACTCAAACAACGCGTTCAAGCGGTGAGCCTTGAGAACCAAAAGGGGAAACACACAACCACAACCGCCGAGGTCTTTCCGCTTAGCTACGGTGGATCGATGATCGATACGCCAGGAGTAAGGCAATTTCAACTTTGGGATATTGTACCGAGCGAAATGTCGGGATTGTTTCGGGACATCCGGCCATTTGCGTCGAATTGTCGATATCCCAACTGCACCCATATTCATGAAAACTTATGTTCGGTCAAAGACGCCGTAGCTGATGGTCGACTAGATGCGCGACGCTACGACAGTTATTGCCAAATGGTCGAAAGCCCAGGCGATGCAGTTCGCGAGGATTTTGATGATGCATAAAATGTTTGATCGGCGTAAAGTGCGTGGCCGACGCTGCTAGCGTCGGTCCGGATGCTGGCAGCATCCGCCACGTTGAAGCACCCATTTCGGACTCGAATACGTGCCGCCAGCCAAGTGAATGCGCAACCCTCCCAAATCCCGGTGTTTGACTGATTGTCGAGGGACCTGCTTGCGGCTACACTGCTTTAGCAAATTTGTACCCCCTTTTTTGAGGCTGCACTAGGGAAAAACCTGTGCAGCGGAGCATTTCATGAGTGCCATGTCCGGTTCTCCAAAAGTCGACGCTTCACCAGCCAAACTTACAATAGGAGGCATAGAAATTGCATTGCCTATTCTCGTAGGAACGGAGAATGACAGAGCTATCGACATATCCAAGTTGCTCAAAGATACCGGGCATACGACGATCGACGATGGCTTTGCAAACACGGCAGCAGCATCCAGCTCCATTACCTACCTCGACGGTGATCGAGGCATCCTCCGGTATCGCGGATATCCGATCGAAGAACTGGCTGAGCACTGCGATTTCTTGGAAACGAGCTATTTGATCATCTACGGCGACCTGCCTAACCGTGAACAATTGGAACAATTCAAGGACTCGATCGAGAAGCATACGATGCTTCATGAAGACATGCGATCCTTTTACAATGGATTTCCACGCGACGCACACCCCATGGCAATCCTTTCGAGCGTCGTGGGTGCGCTGTCGACTTTTTATCAAGACTCGCTCGACCCCCACGACCCAGAAGAGGTCGAGGTTTCGGTCCATCGACTTATTGCTAAGTTGCCGACGATTGCCGCATACAGCTACAAGAAGGCTTTTGGACAGCCGTTTATTTATCCCGACAACAGCTTGGATTATTGCCAGAATTTCCTAAGCATGATGTTCGCACTTCCGAGTGAACGGTACCAACCCGATCCGGACTTTGTTCGAGCCCTCAACTTGCTGTTGATCGTCCACGCTGATCACGAGCAGAACTGTAGTACTTCGACGGTTCGCATGGTCGGTTCCTCCAACGCCAATTTGTTCGCATGTATCTCTGCCGGCATTTGTGCACTGTGGGGACCATTGCATGGCGGCGCGAATGAAGCTTGTGTGAACATGCTCAAGCAGATAGCGGACGATGGCGGCAACGTAAAAAAATACGTGGATATGGCGAAAGACAAGTCGAGTAATTTCCGATTGATGGGTTTCGGCCATCGCGTTTACAAGAATTACGACCCTCGTGCCAAGATTATCAAGTCGGCTTGTGATGTGCTCCTGCACAAATTAAACCTGCAAGATCCGCTGTTCGAAGTCGCGCAAGAACTCGAGGCGGTCGCTCTTCGCGATCCTTATTTCGTGGAACGAAAACTGTACCCAAACGTCGACTTTTATTCGGGGGTCATCTACCGAGCGATGGGGATACCCATACAGATGTTTACGGTCCTATTCGCCATTGGACGACTGCCAGGTTGGATCGCACATTGGATCGAAATGCAAAACTCTCCGTTGACTCGTATCGGTCGCCCGCGTCAGGTGTACACCGGACATCTAAAACGCGAAATTGTTCCCATTGAGAATCGTTAGCTTAGGAGAATGAATGTCCGCTCCATCGGATACGGCAGCGCCCAATTCTGCTGCTGAGACAGGCCGGGGACCACCAGCCGATCACAAGATCACGCTGAAGCTGGAACGGCCCGTTTCTGAGTTGTCATGGATACAAAAATCGCTTCTCTTTGCCGAGTTATCACGACTCGCATACGCTTCTCCGGAAGCGGTTGATAAAATTGTCTACGAAGCAGGACTCGACCAGTGCGTCTTCATTGCGAGAGACGGGGCCGAAGCCTATGTGTTTGGCAATCGATTCGATTGCATGATCGTATGCCGAGGCACCGAACCCAATCAATGGAACGACATCAAGGCGGATGCGAATGCATGGACGGTCGTATCCGAAGTCGGGCGTGTGCACAGTGGTTTCCATTCCGAGGTCAACGAACTCTGGCCTTTATTGGAACAGCAGATTAAAGAAAACCAGCGTCCTATGTGGTTTGCTGGCCATTCGCTTGGGGGCGCGATGGCCGCCGTATGTGCCGTGCGATGCAAGATATCGCCCATTCCGTCTAACCCGCAAGCGATCTTCTCATATGGTGCGCCGCGCGTCGGCGATCGATCCTATACGTCCTTCTTGAAGGTAAAACATTATCGGTGGGTGAACAACAACGATATTGTCCCTCGCGTCCCACCTCGTTGGCTAGGCTATAGGCACATGGGACAAGAGATCTACATCAATCGACGCGGACGGATTAGCAATTTGCGATCGTGGTTTCGAGTTCGAGACCGATTTTGGGGGTTGCTCGCTTCGCTGAGGCTATGGAAACTCGATTATTTTAGCGACCACTCGATGGTCGAATATATCGAGCATATCCGGGGCCACTACGACGACGAGTTGGCCGGCAAACCCCTAAAGACACCCAAACACATCCCCGCAGAATAGAGACCCTCGTAAAACTAATCGATGCCAGCGGTTCAACTAACTGCAAAGACAGAATGCGGACGGTCCGATACAATGAATCGTGAGCGACTGGCGCCACCGCCCGTCACGTTTTCCGAGCCTACCTATCGAAATTCTGCATGGTCGCCGTCGAACAATACCTGAAACCTGAACTCGCCTCGCAAATCAAAAGGCTCGATTTGCGGGCACAAATGATCGTTCGTGGATTTTTACAGGGGATGCACGCTAGCCCCTACCATGGTTTCTCCGTGGAGTTCAGCGAACATCGCCGCTATGCCCACGGCGATGACCCCAAAGATATTGATTGGCTTGCTTACGCCAAAACGGACAAGTACTACGTTAAGAAATTCGAGTCCGAGACAAACGTGACCGGGTACATGGTCATGGACTTGAGCCAATCCATGGGCTA
>JANLUJ010001222.1:0-3636 GCA_031363425.1 Pirellula sp. | reverse complement strand
ATATCTACTGAAATTCTCATCAAAGCATCTAAAAAAGAAATGCGTATTGTTGAAGTTCCAATAACCATCAGCTATGAAAATAATACACATTCCCAAGAACCTATATCTCATGGCACATCGGTAATTATGAGTACAATAAAGCATGTGGCTATCGAGCGTCCTCTTTTGATCTTGGCATACAGTAAACCGTTCGCGGTTCACCCACTTGTTGAATCCTACCTGAATCGAGAACCGCGATGCGATTTGCCAAATAGAATGCCTCGTCGGAATTGTGCGTCACATAAACAAATGTCCTTTTGGATTCCTTGTGGACCATTAGAATGAGCTCCCGCATTTCTTCTCGAAGTGACTGATTCAAATGCGCAAGCGGTTCGTCCAATAACACGATCGACTTGCCGGACAACATGGCTCGCGCGATTGCCACACGCTGCAATTGCCCACCAGACAACTGGTTGAGTTTTTGGTTGAGCGTATTTCCCAGCTTAAGCGAATCCACCCAACGAAAGATTTGGGTGGATGAAGACTTCTTTGCTGCTAAGTCAAGATTTTGGCGAACCGACAAGTGCTCGTAGCCATTTCCGTTTTGAAATACCACGGCTACATCTCGCTTGTGTGGAAGTATGCGAGCTTGATCGACATCGGAGAAACGCATGGAACCATTCTGCGGCTTCTCAAGTCCTGCAATAAGCTTGAGCAAGGTCGACTTCCCACTACCACTTTCGCCAAGAACAACGAGCAATTCACCTTGCACGACACCTAGACTCAGCTGATCGAGGACGAGTGCGCTGCCAAAGTGTTTTTCAAGTCCGACAAGCTCAATGGCTAATGGTTGTGTGGCCATGGTTTTGCCATTCCTTACTTTTGGCGTTTGATCCACTCCAGCAAGACATTTCCAACCTTGACCATGGAGGCTCCAGAACACTTGTCAGGTGTATCAGCCATTGTATGCCAAAAACTTTTTCCCTTGGGAACGCCGCGAGTGTAGTCAAAGTCGATCAAATCGATGACAGGAATTTTAGCAATCGAATTTAGTGGCAAGTGATCGTCCTTAATTTCATAGCCAATATTCGGTTTGAATTCCTTGATCTTCAGCTCCTTCGCGATTTCCCAAACTTCCTCAACCAATGGCCGCGCAAACTTAAAAGAATTCTGTTCGTAGAACAACTGTAGATCCGAGTCCGCGATCATGTCAATCAAGATCCCGCAACGGTATCTTGGGCTGGTTGCATCGTCGACATATTTTTGAGCAAAATGCGTAGATCCCACAAAAAAAGGGTCTCTTTGTTCATCGTAGACAATTTCCTCGGCATCAAATAACACCAAATCGACGCCAACCTTCATCGGAAGGTTTTGCAAAGCATGCCCAAGTTCCATAAACAACGCGGTTCCGCTAGCGCCATCATTGGCCCCGATGAATAGTCCCTTAGGATTTCTCGCATCGTTGACTGGGAAAGGTCTAGTGTCGTAGTGAGTGCAAAGGAAAACTCTTTCGACTTCCTTGGGATTCCAAGTCACGATCAGATTTTTGACGATTACATTTACGCCGGTTTCGGGATGCCGAATATTGAAGGGCTGCCAGACCAATGTCGCGCCAAGTTTAGTGAAATGCTTTTCAAGTAAGAGTTGTTGCTTTTCCATTCCAGCCGAGCCAGTCACTCTGGAACCAATATCGCAGATCTTGCTTAAGTAGGAAAATGCCCGCTTCGCTTCGAGCGGAGACTTTGTAGAGGATTGGCACAATGCAATATTCTCGAGTCCCAAGCAAGCCAAGAGACTTAGGACCATTGCAGTCAGTAGAGGATGGTTGCGCAACGTGGGGTTCGCTCTCTGACAGGAAAAAAACGCGGCATCCTGCCGCTTGAACTTGATCCTTCAATGTCGGCATTGTTTGCGCGTTTTGATCCTGTGTCAATCAGTCCTAAAAATTTTGTTGGGACGAGACTAATGCTTACTATAACTCAAAGCATGGATGCCAACTAGAAATCGTTGTCAACTTTGGTAAAACATAGACGTCTCGTTATCCACACGCTTCCATTAAAGCTAACTTCTTTTCCACCCAATTGGAGAATCAACATGACCAACGGACCGATGAATCGAAAGCTCAAGATGGGAATCGTTGGCGGTGGACAAGGCTCATTCATTGGTCGCGTGCATTCGATTGCAGCTTGCTTGGACAATAGGGCGACTCTCGTTGCCGGGGCCTTTAGCAGCAGTGCCGAACGATCTAAAGCGTCTGCACCCGATTATGATGTCGCGCAAGACCGAGCGTATCCTTCTTACCAGGCCATGTTCGAAATCGAAGCGAAGAAACCTGTAGGTGATCGAATTGACTTCGTGTCGGTCACAACCCCAAATCATACGCACTTTGAAGTTGCCAAAGCGGCGTTAGAAGCTGGCTTTCACGTCGTTTGCGACAAGCCGATGACCTTTGATCTGGCACAAGCCGAAGAGCTGGCCAAGCTTGTCGATAAATCCAAGTCGGTTTTTGCGTTGACCCACAACTACACCGGTTATCCACTCATTCGACAAGCTCGAGAAATGATTCAGGGCGGCGAACTTGGTGAGATACAGGCCGTTCGCTCGAACTATATCCAAGGTTGGTTGCGTACTCGATTGGAGGATCAAGACCAAAAACAAGCAGCATGGAGAACGGATCCCAAACAAAGTGGTGTTGCAGGCTGTTTCGGTGATATTGCGACCCATGCGTACAATCTGGGACGCTTTATGACTGGTCTTTTGCCCGCCGAAATAAGTTGCCACTTGAAGATCTTTGAGCCGGGTCGCAAGCTTGACGACTATGGCACCGCAATCGTACGTTATCAGAATGGTGGCCTTGGCACCGTTACCGCTAGCCAAATCAGTCATGGCCGCGAAAATGATCTTTCAATTGAGATCGACGGCACAAAGGGCTCACTATCTTGGCGGCAAGAAGAGCCCAATGTCATGGTGGTCCGACAAAACGGCCAGCCGCACAAGCTGTACACTCGCGATCCAAACGGCTCGTTCATGAACGCGAGTGGCAAAGCCGCTTGTCGCTTGCCGAGCGGACACCCAGAAGCGTTCTTTGAGGCATTCGCAAACATCTACGTTGCTGCGTTCGACGCCATGGTGGATGTCTCACAAAGCAAACCGATCGAAAAAGTCAACACGCTCTACCCAAATGTGAACGATGGGGTCGAAGGGATGTACTTTATTGAGCAATGCGTTGCAAGTAGCGCGCAGAACGGGTCCTGGGTACCGATGAAACACCCACGCGCTCGCAAGTAGGTCGCACCTGCCGGGTGCGACTCCTCATTTAGCCTCAAGCCTTAAGCCTTACCCCCTCAGCCCCCCATTTCCAATGAATCCGTTAAACAAATTTTCCTCGCGCATCACTCAACCCAAGAGCCAAGGAGCTTCGCAAGCGATGCTTTATGGCACTGGGATGACCACGGAGGATATGAATAAAGGACAAGTGGGGATCGGAAGCGTTTGGTACGAGGGGAATACCTGCAATATGCACCTTCTTGATCTTGCACTGGCGGTCAAGAAAGCCGTGGTAGATGAGGGGTTGGTGGGCATGCGATTCAACACTGTCGGAGTTAGCGACGGCATTAGCATGGGGACCGATGGTATGTCCTATTCGCTTCAGTCGCG
>JANLUJ010001162.1:0-2098 GCA_031363425.1 Pirellula sp. | reverse complement strand
CACATGCCGCTTCGTCGCTCGTTGATCGAATAACCGATCCAGACGAGGAAGTCGCGGTAAAAAACCAAGCGGCTAATGCGTTAAGGCATATGGGGCAAATCGCATGCACACTTCTGTTGGAACAAGTTCAGAATCCCGACCCGAGTGTGCGCGAACACGTCCTGCGTGCCCTGACCACAGTTGCGTGTTCAAACCCGATTCTAGTTGCACCTTGCCTTTCACGTCTTACGGATTCCGATGAAGTGGGCGAGGTGCAAGCGGCGGCAGCGACTGCTCTTGGAAGCGTTGGGGTGCTTGCACGACAGGCCGTTCCTGCCCTGTTGCATGCTTGCGATGACTCTCAGAGGCCAGAATTGCGAGCTGCAGCAATCATTGCATTGTCGCGAATCGATCCAGAACAGGCGACAATTGTTATTCAATCCTCCAAGAACGATGCGAATTTGCTCGTAAAAGCAAGTGCTGCGTATGCCCTTCATCTCTGCGGTGACACGACTGCGAGTTTGGAGGCGTTACTGGCATTGCTTAACGCATCGAAAAGCGATGAGCTCATTCTGGACGTACTAAAGGATCTGGGGCCAGCTGCTGCGGACTCGATGTTGCATGTGTCGGTCGATCGTAATCGATCCTCCTTGGAACGCGTCGTCTGCGTTGAGGCTCTCATTTCGATTCATAAAGTAGATTGGCCCGCCATCGTTCTTTTGTTAGATGACGATGAAATCGGGGACCAAATTGCTGGCCTCATCGAATCATCGGAATTGTTTGAGTCGGAAGTCGCGCCGCTTTTACTTGGCATGTTACGATCGGGAAGGTTGGGGACGAGCACTCGTAACCGGATCGTTCAAATCTTGGAAGCGGACGGTTTTGGCGCTGCAGGAGATGATGACAAATGGGCCGACACGCTAGCGATCAACCAACCAGGTGCCAATCGCATGGCCGTTCCACCGCGCAAGAAAAAGATGTCAATGTCTGCCAAGCAACCGCCCCCTATGCCATCGCCTGCCATGCCGCCGTCCTCTGCGCCTTCGGCTGCCATGCAATCGGAAGTTAGTCAATTTGAAGACACGTCAAAGTCGGTAGATGAACGAATGTCGCAACCGATTTTCAAAAAGGGAGAAGATCGCCGCCTGGCGGTTTTCTACGGAACCAATCGATCCCCAATTCAAACAGCGGGGTTAACCGTTCCCATCCAGCCTGTGCATGTTGGAATGGCATTCGTCGCGCTAGCCGCCATGTTTGGATGTTTCTTCTTGTTTCCGCGGCACAGCAATTTTCGCTATGCCATTGCGTCATTGGTGGGCATGGGTGCGGCATCCACGATTGCGTTGCAGGTAATGCTGCTAACGAACTGGCAAGAGCGGTCGCAGAAGCATCTTGGTTACGGTGGAGAGTACAACGACCAAGTTCAATACGGGGTATGTGAGGTATCAATCCCCGAGGGGCACAAGACAGGCGAACTTGAATCACCCCAAATGTTCAAACTGGAAATCACACCGGATCCCGAGAAACACATAGTACTAACCAACGTTGAGCGTTTGCCAGTCGATGCTTTTCATGCGGCCCTGAAAACAGAAATGGAACGAAAGGGGAAGAACATCTTTGTATTCATTCACGGCTACAACGTCTCGTTTGAAGATGCCGCTCGACGGACCGGACAGATGGCCTACGACCTAAAATTTCCAGGTGCCCCGGTCTTCTATAGCTGGCCGTCTCAGGCCAATTGGTATAGCTACCTCACCGACAAGGAAAACATCGAGTCCAGCACGTCACAGATCCGATCTTTTCTGGTTGACATCGCCTCCAAATCGAACGCGGACACCATTAATCTGATCGCACACAGCATGGGGAATGTTGGTCTTACTACGGCCCTCAGCGAAATCGAGCAGAGCTCAAAACCACACTTCAATCAGGTGGTCTTGGCTGCCCCCGACATCGACGCAAGAGTGTTTAGGGAGCAGATTGCTTCGAAAATTATTGCCAAGTCGCGTCACACAACGCTTTATACATCCAAAACAGATTTAGCCTTAATTGCTTCGCGGTATTTCAATCAGCAAGAACGAGTTGGAGATTCAGGTCCCGATGTAATGTTAGTCGATGGAAT
>JANLUJ010001132.1:0-2520 GCA_031363425.1 Pirellula sp. | reverse complement strand
GGCGGATGTGACAAAACGGTTCCTGCACTTATCATGGGCGCTATATCAGCCGATATACCATCGATATTTTTCCCGGCCGGGCCCATGCTAAAAGCCAAGTGGAAGGATCAAACGCTGGGAAGCGGAACAGACGCTTGGAAGTATTGGGCCGAGCGTTGCGCAGGAAACTTATGCGATAGCGACTGGAAGGGGGTAGAGAATTGCATCGCTCGATCGGCGGGAACCTGTATGACCATGGGGACTGCTTCCACCATGGCTTGCATTGCCGAATCTCTCGGGTTGACCTTACCCAATGCAGCTAGTATCCCAGCGGTCGTTGCGGAACATAGTCGGCTAGCGGTCGCGACTGGTCGACGAGCAGTCGAACTCGCTTGGGAGAATACGACACCGCGCAGCCTATTGACGCGGGCAAGTTTCGATAACGCCATGGCCACTCAATTGGCCATTAGTGGTTCTACCAACGCAATCGTACACATGATTGCCATGGCTGGGAGGGCGGATATCAAACTGACGCTGGACGATTACGATGCCATGTCTCAAATGGTTCCCGTGCTCGCTGATGTTCGTCCAAGTGGCAAGTTCCTGATGGAAGATTTCTATGACGCAGGAGGATTGCCTGGATTGCTTTCCCGAATGCGGGACCTATTGCAACTGGACGCTAAGACAGTCAACGGAGTATCGATCGGGGACCAAATTCAGTCAGCGGAGGTGATTGACGATTTGGTCATTCGCACACGAGACAATCCGATTTGGCCGACTGGCGGGACGTGTGTTCTTCGCGGCAATTTAGCTCCCAATGGTTGTGTGATCAAGACAGTTGCGGCGGAGCCTCGATTGCAACAGCACGTTGGGCCTGCCTTGGTCTTCGACAACTACTCGGACTTGAAGAAAGGAATCAATGATCCGAATCTCGACGTAACTGCCGACACAGTAATCGTATTGAGAAGTGCGGGACCAATTGGTGCACCTGGATTCCCAGAATGGGGAATGCTTCCGATACCAGAGAAGCTTCTAAAACAAGGGATTCGCGACATGGTTCGGATTTCGGATGCCAGGATGAGCGGCACCAGTTACGGAACTTGTGTACTGCATATTTCACCTGAATCGCATGTTGGCGGACCGCTGGCGTTTGTAGCAAATGGCGACTTGATCGAGTTGGATGTTGCAAACCGGAGGCTGATGCTATTGGTTGACGAAGCTGTTTTGAGCAAGCGTCGAGAAAATTGGATACCGCCTACCGCGACTTGGACACGAGGGTATCATCGTATTTTTGCTGACCACGTGACCCAAGCGCACGAAGGCTGCGATTTTGATTTCCTCCATGGCCATTCTTCAAATCGAGAACCGGATATTTTCTGATGTGGACTTCTGCTATTACCTCTGAGTTGATTGCGAAAAGTGTGATTGCGGTTCCGCCGCTTGCTCGAGATTCGCATCGCAAGATTTCCGTGTTGGAAAACACCAAGATCATTCGGTCGCTCGAGGTTGGTGGAGTCTCAACGTTGCTCTACGGTGGCAATGCCGTTTTCTATCACATGAGACTTGCGGAGTATGCCGACGCCTTGTCAATGCTTGCAAGTGCGGCTGCGCCCAACACGTGGATGGTGCCGTCCGTTGGTCCGACCTTCGGAACCATGATGGATCAAGCGGAGATATTGAAAGACTTCGATTTCCCTACGGTCATGATTTTGCCTCAAAAAGAAATTGCAGATGAAACTGGAATCGCAACGGGCGTTCGGCTATTCGTGGAGCAATATGGCAAACCCATTGTGCTGTATATCAAGCATGACCGCTGGCTCTCGCCGGTGTTGGTCGAGTCACTCGTCCGCGATGGTCTTGTAAGTTGGATCAAGTACGCTGTGGTTCGTGACAATCCGAGCCTCGATCCCTATTTGAAAGAAATCATGTCGGTCGTTCCGGCCAACATAGTCGTGAGTGGGATCGGCGAGCAACCCGCTATTATTCACCTTCGGGATTTTGGGGTGGGCGGGTTTACGAGTGGTTGCGTTTGCGTGTCCCCGGCAAGATCCATGGCGATGCTTCAGGCTATACAAGCGAAAGACTTTGCTAAGGCTGAGGCCATTCGTACAACTTTTGGTCCTTTGGAGGATCTGCGAAATTCAATCCAACCCATTCGGGTATTGCACCACGCGGTCGCTGCAGCTGGAATTGCGGAGACCGGGCCTATGCAGCCACTCCTCGGAGAACTGAATGATGAGCAAAAGGCCGCCATAAAGCTGGCAGTTCAAGCCTTAACGGCCTTGCCAAAAATCACGTAGGTCCGGCTGTCCACGTAGGTCCGGCTGTCCACGTAGGTCCGGTTGTCCACGCAGGTCCGGCTGTCCACGCAGGTCCGGCTGTCCTCAGCCGGACGTTCACTCATCGCAATTGCAGAGCGTCACACCCTCACCCCCTGCCCCTCTCCCGCGCGCGGGAGAGGGGTGCCGAAGGCGGGGTGAGGGCTAGCTGGCACGCCAAGATATAATGGGGTACAGCGATTGGAATGCAATCCAGAACCTC
>JANLUJ010001108.1:0-3996 GCA_031363425.1 Pirellula sp. | reverse complement strand
CTTTGGTTGCAAGTAATTCGCGAAGAATTGCAATTCGCTGCCAGCTTCGCACGAAGGGGAGCCTGTCCGTTGACAACCAAGGAGCATTGTCGATAACTTGCTCAAGTATTTTTTCGTCGAGTGCAAGCGATAGTCCTCTCGAAAAATCGTCTTGCGGTAGCCTCTCGGCGACCATTCGGGACTCCTGAAACCAACTTTTTTGGTTTTCAAACCAGTCGATAAATATCGGAATCGGTGTTTCAGATGTGAGACTACCTGCTTTCGAAATAGCATCTTTCGTTTCGATTTCAGTCCATTTTTCAAGTTGCAATTTGCTGTCGGCATACCACTCTTGAATTGGAGTCCAATGAATGGTTGTCGGATTCTCAACTGGCTCCTTTGATTGTTCGCGATACATCAATCGGGTCAGGGCGTTGACCGCAGGGGGCGAGGCTTTCCTGAGCAACGATTTCCAAACCTGTTGGTGAGAAAAGACAGTCGGCGTAGCAGCCTCCATAGCCACTTGTTCAAGTAGTGACACGTCCATGCCGAGTGTAACATCCCTCTCGTCTTGAAATGCGGAATCTCCAACAGGCACGGCGTCCGTCTGAGAGGTGGACATTTGGTTCACGTTTGGCAACAGCCCAATTGCGGTTGCTACACTCTGGACTTTTCGAACGTCGGAAGTTTGTTGAATCAGAATAAGGACCATTGCGAGTAGAATCACAAGCGAGGCTAGGCGCCGTGGTCCACTAGTTTGTTCTAGTGCACTAGTGTGCACTCGCTTTTGGCCTTGGGCACTATACCATCGCTCTCGAATTGGCTTGGGCCTTGACATGGTTATGGTGTCCCCAACTTGGCGGCAAAGAACCTTCTGGCCGCTTCGTGGTAGGCTAGTCCCTGCCAATTTGCGGCAAGATCTAGGCCGATGAGACCCTCCGCTACAGGCGCGCCGTCGTAGATAGCATGAAGACACTCCTCAACCAATCTAGCGGGTGCGTCCCGGCGAACAACGAGCAAAGCAGTTGTTCTAAGTGTATAGACTCGATTCCTGCTTTCGGAACCATACACATTGTCTGCGATTTCATAAAAGTGAAACATCGGCTCATCGAGTGCGAGTCTGGCAGCATTGTCGATGGACAATAGTCTGAATCGACCCTCCTTCAGCATTTCGACGATACCCTGTTGGCCCACTTTAGTCACAGCGATGACAACATCTGCGTAAGGGAGTCGTTCGGTGTGAGTCCAATCGCTTTCTTCCAGCTGGATGTTTTCAGGCGTTACACCGAAGTGTTTTAGCAACCTCGTGGCTGTTTGGTACGTACCGGAATCCTTCGTACCCATCATGATTCGTTTTCCTTCGAGCTCGACCAGTTTCTCGATCTTTGAATCTTTGGGAACCAGTATATGAACGGCTTCGTAAAAAAGAGGAGCGACCACCGCCACTTGATCAGAACGCACTGATGATTCTTGCATCAGTGCCAATTCCGCTCTTCTTTCGACGAGCTGCCTTAGGTTTTCCAGTGACCCGTTCGTTGCGATGACGTGCGGCTCACGACCACTGCCCGAGTGCAATCGGTTGGCCATCTTGCCTGCCAATTCAAAGTACATTCCGCCTGGCGCGCCGGATGCAATAGAGATATTCCGAGGCAAGTTTGTATTTCGAAAGTACTCGCTGATTCGGCCGCCAGTTAGCCATACCATGGCCAACATGCAGGCGAGTACGATCAGAATATTTTGTGCTACGCGCTGCGATTTCGTTGGTTCGATATTCCTCGTACCTGTGATCGCGGCAACCAAGGGGACATTTGCCAACCAGTGTTTAGCGCGCCGGATAAGCGAGGGGGGGAGCGCAGTAATGGGGATGCCTTGGTAGAAACGATCGAGATCATCAGCGAGCTCACCGGCGGATGAATAACGTCGCAAGGGGGATTTTTCGAGGCACTTGGTTACGATGGTATCTAGATCCGAGTGCACATTGGGGTGGCTTTGCCGAACGGTGGGTGCAGGTCGATGGATTACCTGCATGATTGTTTGTAAAACGGATTCACCATGGAACGGTGGTTTGCCGGTTAGCAAAGCGTAAAGAATTGCTCCGATTGCGTAGACGTCGGTGGACGTTCCTTGATCCTCGCTCTTTCCGGCCGCTTGTTCCGGAGACATGTAACTAGGTGTACCCAATGTTGCTCCCGTAGCCGTCAGACCTTTGTCTGAGCCAATCTGCTTGGCCAATCCGAAGTCGGTTACCACCACCGTATCGGATTCATCGATCAGGACGTTGGCTGGTTTGAGGTCGCGATGAACGACCCCTTGTTGATGGGCATAGTCGATCGCCCTGGCGACGTCTCGCACGTATCGTACTGCATCTTTGGGACTCATTGGTCCTGACGATATTCGCTTGGCTAGGTCAGTTCCTGGAATGTAGTCCATTGAAAAATAATGATGCCCATCGCATTCGCCGCATTGATATACTGTGACAATATTGGGATGCGCGAGACTTGCTGCACTCCGAGCTTCCGTGTGGAATCGATTGACTTCTTCCTCGCTGGCCAAACAGCCCGAGCGGATCATTTTGATGGCCACGCGCCGTTCTAGCTGCACTTGAAAAGCTAGGTAGACTACCCCCATTCCGCCGCGACCAAGAACTTGCTCAAGAATATAATCGCCGAACCGATACGGCAGAATGGATTGCGAGTTATTCGTGTTACCAAGACTAGTTAGGTTAAACTCCGCCTGGATTTTCGTCGGTGGTAGGGTTGAATCGAAAGGTGAGAATGGCTCCTTTGGATTGGAAATCGGCTTTGTACTTGGGGCTATTGGCATCGTGAGAGCATTGGGGTCAAGTTTCTCGTCGCCGATAGCGCCCAGTTTTTGGTCTCCGTTGGGTTCAGCAACTGCGGTGGAATCAGCCAACTCCCCTAGCGTTGGTCCTGCCATATTCTCGATCCAGTCCGCCGCATCGAGTAGCGTCCGTAATTGTATTGCTATCTCTGGGTATTCCTTCAGGAAAACCTCTCGATCTTCGATTTGTCCCGCATCGGAACGACGCATGAAGTCAAGCAACGCTTGATCCAGCTTCGACTCAGTGCCGTCTTCGAACTCTTCAGACATGTTGGGATTGGGGCGAAGTGAATGCAGTACAAAAGTCTTAGGATACACGACTTTTTTCTATTTTTCAGCAATCTCTTGTCGCTGCGGTAAAATTAGAGCAATGAGCGATAACAGGCAAATCGGGTTTTGCTACTCAATCGAACTTAAATATTGAAAAACACATGACTATGTCGAATGCGCCAACGTTTCGCGTGCTTCTCCAAAAAGAACAGTTGGTTTTTTCTTCCGCCCATTTCATCACGTTTGCGGGTGACATTTGCGAGTGTGTGCATGGGCACAACTACGGGGTACGAGCGGAAGTAGAGGGGAAGCTTGACGAAAACCGTTACGTGATCGACTTTATCGCATTTCGCGATTCTTTGTCCGGGTTGGTAAAGCAATTGGACCATCATATGCTTTTGCCGACTCGGCATGCAATGATTCATGTGGAAGAACAAGAGGAAGAGGTAATCGTACGATTTCGCACCAAGAGATGGGTATTTCCTCGAGAGGATTGCATGCTATTGCCTATTGTCAACACGACTGCGGAGGAAATTGCTTGGTGGATCGCGACTCAACTTCGGGACAAGCTTTTTCCGGAAATTGGCAATCGATTGACGATGTTAGAGGTTGGGATCGATGAAAACCATGGTCAGTGGGGGTACTGTCGATTGCCCTGGATAGAACGATCGTAGCTCACGCACGGAGCCGTAGCGATTTGCTGCACAGCTAATAGTCAGTTGGTCGAGGATCAACGAATGCGTCTAGAGCAACTCCGAGCAAGTGCTTTGTGACGGCTAAGAATTGGGATTGTTTGTGAGCGGCATGGCGCTAGCCAAATGGCACTTTGCAATTGGCGCAGGCAAAATACTGAGCCGCGGGCGCTAGCCGCGTTACGGTTTCCCAGGCAAACACGGTTGTCGCGGC
>JANLUJ010001091.1:0-3064 GCA_031363425.1 Pirellula sp. | reverse complement strand
TGAAACGCAACCGAACCCTAGATCTCCCGTGGAATCGATTGCGAGTCGGCTCACCTGTAATTGCAATGGAGGAATTGACCGAAGGAGATTGTGGTTATGGAATTGTTTGCGGGAAAGATGTAGGGTCGATCGAGGTTGCTTTTGATGAATGGCCTGAAGGTGAGCGATTCCGACTGGACCTCTCGATGGACGAAATCACCCGAAATAGACAGCTCACAGCACTAAACACCATACAAAATTCGAGGGCTAGAGTAGCACAACTGCGTGAGGTCCTTCTTGGAACACGAGAGCCTCGCTTTGATATTCCGTTGCTTCTCGAATTTGAAGTACATTTCAACGAATCGCAACGTCAAGCCATCCAGTTTGCTATGTCTGCTCGAGACCTAGCGATTATCCACGGACCGCCTGGGACAGGAAAAACAACCACGGTGGTCGAATTGATTCGGCAATCCGTTTTACGAGGGGCAAAAGTTCTCGCGTGTGCTCCAAGCAATACGGGCGTGGACAATCTACTCGAAAAACTTGTTGCAAATCGCGTTCGTGTTGTCCGGATTGGGCACCCTGCCCGCGTTCAGGAAGAATTGCAGCCCTTTACCCTTGACGCCCAAGTCGAATCGGATCCATCCATGAAGGTAGTCGGCGAAATGTTGCGGGAAGCGGAAAAGATTTCACGAAAGGCAAGCAAGTTTACAAGAGCTAAACCGTTGCCTGGTCAGCGAAATGAACTTCGCCAAGAGTCTAGACGTTTGCGGGACGACGCCAAGATCTTTGAACGGCAGGTCATCGCCAGTATTCTTGACCGGGCTGACGTGATATGCGCGACAACCAACTTCGATCCTGACATTCTGGGAAATCGCCACTTCGATTTGGCAGTAATTGACGAGGCTTGCCAAAGTACTGAACCAGGTTGTTGGCCTGTAGTTCTGCGGGCTGAGAGAATCGTCCTTGCAGGTGACCACTGCCAACTTCCACCCACAATAATATCGTCCGAAGCAGCGGCACAAGGGTTTTCTGTCAGCCTTATGGAACGGCTAGTGGAGTCTTATGGCGAAACCATCACGAAACAGCTGATCGTGCAATATCGAATGCACGAAGACATCATGCAGTATTCGTCGAGGTGTTTTTATGATGGAAAACTTCGGGCGGATGAAACTGTTCGAAGTCATTTGTTGACGGACTTAGTCGCCCCTCCTCACCTGGAGATGCTGCAATCTCCGGTCACCTTTGTCGACACGGCCGGTGCTGGGTGGGACGAAGAGCAAGAAGTTGATGGCGAGAGTCGCTTCAATCTTCAAGAAGCCAATTGGATTCTCCAACAAGTTCGAGAGTTGTGCGGCACTGGGATCGAGCCAAAAGACATCGCCATCATCGCACCTTACGCTGCCCAAGTCCGATGGCTCAGGCAGAATTGCCCCTTCAAATCAGTCGAAATCGATACGGTCGATGGATTTCAAGGGCGAGAAAAAGAAGCGATTTTGATTACGTTGGTTCGATCCAATGCAGATGCCGAAATTGGATTCCTCGGAGATACTCGCCGAATGAACGTAGCACTTACGCGAGCGAAACGGAAATTGATAGTCATTGGTGATAGCGCGACCTTGGCTAACAACGTTTTCTATGCCGAAATGATCGGTTTCTTTGAATCGATAGGTGCCTACCGAACGATCTGGGAGTGGGATCCAGCCATGGAAAACTAGACAGACCTGAGGAAAGCCTATCTCATCACATCACCTCGATTACCTCGCGGGATTCAGGCAGAATTGGTGCCCAGGCTGCGGCCGAAAGTCGACGTTCGAGCGCTTCGTGTTCCATGATCGCCTCGTACAGGCGTTTCATTTGATGCCAAATCCCAAGCGTTTCGCTGGATAGAGTGCCGCAGTATTCCAAATCATCCAATTGCTCACTTAATGCGACGCACATCAACACGATTCCAAGATGCTGGTCAAGTGCCTTAGAGACGTTTCGATCTTGATGCTGGCTCGGACCAGCAACAAAGCCGAATGTCTCTTCCAAACGGAATTGGGCAGAAAGTTCCTCGCGAAGGCGCCGCAGCAATAGTCCAGCCTCTTGCTCAATCCAATCCCCGCAAAATGGCTCTTGAGTATATGAGCCTAGAATGTTTACGTCTTCCCAGAGTGGCGAATTGCATTCTTTGAGCTCGTTCATGAAGGCGCTATTCACCACCCGGACGTATCCAACTGAAGTCATCGCAACACCTCGCCATTAAGTTTGTGGGAGTTTGGTATCGTGCAATACAAATCGCAACAACCGAACGAGCGGATGCACGTTTCGAATTGCGAACGAAGATTTGAATTCCTCATGATGACGAGCGTTTTCGAAGAAAGAATCGAGAGGCGATTCTTCTTGTACAACGACTCCTCTTGTTGCTTTTCATGAACGTAACATGTTTGCACTCCGCTCGCAACTTTTTTCTAAAAGTACTTCATGAAAGGGAAACGACGCTTTGCCCTCATGATCTTTAATGGAATTGGGGGTAGAATGTATCCCGTAGCAACAGACGATCGAAGATAATCCATTAACAAGCGTACGCAACTCTTTGATGGTGTCGGCCATCTGCTTGTTGGCGTCGTCTTGCGCGCGTTCGCGTTCTACCTCTTTGGCCGCGATTGCCGGGTCTTCGCCGGCAGCAGTGTGCAGAGACTCCAGAAACTTGGCGTCGTCCTCACGCTGCATCTTCTCCCGTTCCAGCGCCAGCTTGTCCCGCTCCAAGGCAATCTTGTCCTCTTCGCACTTGACCGAGTAATCGGCTTCTTTGGCCTTGATATCGTTCTGCGCAGATTTGTCGGCGTTCGCGAGCTCGAGTTTTTGTTGTGCCTGCGTGGCCTCTTGGAGCATCGTGCCAAGCTCCTGAATCTTGGCCTCGTACTGCGCCTGCATTTGCAGCATGGCTGGATCCTGCGCGCCCTCGCCGTCGATCCCCTCTTCCGGGATACCCAGCGCGGAGCGGATGCGCTTCGCCATCTTGTGACGTTCCGGGTTGTCGGTCGCCTCGATCACGAAGTCGATCACAAACTGTTGAACCTGCGGCGGCAGTTCCTTGGTG
>JANLUJ010001075.1:0-1357 GCA_031363425.1 Pirellula sp. | reverse complement strand
GATCGAAAATGCGATTCATCAGCTTCAGGCACGACTTGTATTTGCAATGATTGGCTGGGTCGTCGATTTTTTTCGCTTCATGTTGAGCACCCTAGAGCGCGTTTTATATGCGGTCGATGAGTGGCTGCGATTCCACAGCGACGAAAACTTACTCTCTATCCTGGTGAAAGCCATTTTGGGAGTAATCTGGTCTTTTGTTTCCTTTCTGATTCGAATCTACGTCAATCTTTTGATCGAGCCGACATTTCATCCAGTAAAGCACTTTCCTGTCGTAACCGTGGCCCACAAAATTTTTCTTCCCGCCCTCATCATGTTGGAGGGAAACATGGTCCATTTTTTGGGCCAGTACCTTGGAACGCCACTAGCCCGTTCGTTTACTTGGTTCAACATGCTCTTTCTGCCTGGTTTCTTTGGTTTTGCCGTTTGGGAATTGAAGGAGAATTGGAAATTGTATTTTGCGAATCGAACCGACAGGCTAAGACCCGTACCGGTAGGGAGCCACGGCGAAACGATAGCGCGTCTGCTTCGCCCGGGATTCCATTCAGGGACCTTACCAAAGATATTTCGCAAGTTGCGAAAGCTGGAACAAAAAGACGCATCTCTCGGCCGCTTTACGAGTCGAAGATCAACTCAGGAACAGCTTCACCATGTCGAGCACGCGATTCAATCTTTCGTTGATCGCGAACTGATATCGTTACTTCAGAAGAGCGATGTGTGGAAGGACTGCCCACCTCGCTGCACGCACGTTATAGCTGCCTCCAACAGCTTCTCCATTGAGCTTGAATGCGCTGCGCAACGCGAATCACCGTTGCAGCTTCGTCTGCAGGAACAGAGCGGGTGGTTAGTGACAAGTGTGTCTCAAATGGGATGGCTCAATTCCGTTTCCGAAGAACAATCGAATTCCTTTCTAAATGCCCTAGAAGGGTTCTATCGAAAATGTGGAATCGACATTGTACGAGAGCAGCTTGAAACCAATCTCACTCGGGAGTATCCGTACGACGTGGATCCGGCCGGTCTGCTTATGTGGCCAACCAATCGATTCGATGTTGAGATTGTGGCAGACTTAAGGGGCGAGGGAACGATTTACCCTCGACCCGCGGCCCAAGCTGCTGAAGCTGGACTCGCGTCTATCGAACGCGAGAAGATTCTGTTTTCAGCGACGCATACCGATTGGAATGAATGGGAGGCGATTTGGTCCGATAAAGTGTTGGCCGTTTCGTCAACCAACAGAATTATCTTTCCAAAGTGAATGTGACCAATCGATCGCCCTAGTGCTCTGTCCAACTTAGGAATTGGGGTTGGCCGTAGTGGATCTTGTTAAAGAACCGAAGCCTGCTGGATCTTTAACAAGATCCAC
>JANLUJ010001041.1:0-5976 GCA_031363425.1 Pirellula sp. | reverse complement strand
CCCGCGTCCCCTCCCAGTCCAACGCCTGTGGCGTTGGACTGGGAGGGGACGCGGGCGTTCGCGCGGCACGCTCGCCTAGCCAATAAGCTTTGGCTCCAACGAGACGAGCTCGTTGGGGGCCTGCAAAAACTCGTTGGGGGCACAGCGTTCGAACGTGGGAAATTTTCCTTGCCCTTTGGACGGTCTGTCCTTGGCCTAAATGAATGGTGAGAGATTAGGGAACCACTAGTCCACAAAATACATCTAACCAAAAATACTGTTTTCCTCTGATTGCTTGCATTTTGTGGATTGCCGACTCGATTCGTATCGAATGTTGTGATCGAAAATCCATTCATCCTGAATTAGGATTGAATGGTAGCAAGAAGATCTTGACGAAACCCCGATTCGCAACCCATGTCAATGAGAACACGCAGAAACAGACGCTGTCTGCATTTTGAGACGCTTGAGGAACGGAGTCTCTTTGCAACCTATGTCGTTTCGACTGCGGCCGATGCTGGGCTCGGATCTTTGCGGCAGGCTATTCTTGATGCTAACGGAAACCTTGGAATCGACGCCATTTCGTTTGCGATTGGCGAAGGCTCCAAATCAATTGAACTTCTGTCGGAGTTGCCATCGATTACGGATTCCGTTTCGATCGATGCTACGACCCAACTTGGCTACGCGGGAAAACCGCTTGTCGAAATAACGGGAAGATTGCTAAACGATGGCAATGGACTGACCATCAAAGCTGGTCAATGTTCGGTTCGCGGGCTCGCAATCAATCAGTTCCCTCAAATTGGGATTGAGCTCGACGGACCAGGTCAAAATACAATTGAGTCGAATTATGTGGGCACGGACTTGAGCGGACTGGTTGCAAAAGGAAATTTTCTGGGCATTCAAGCTTTGAATTCCGGCAACAATCGAATCGGCGGACTTGGCGTTGGCAATGTGGTTTCGGGTAACAAGTCGGACGGAATTCGTTTGGACGGCTTCTCTACGTCGAATTCGATTCAGGGAAATCGAATTGGGACAGACGAGTCAGGTCTGACGTCCATACCCAACCAGGCCACTGGGGTTTCGATCTTAGCCTCATCCAATAACAATATTGTTGGAGCGGATGGAGACGATGCCAACAATGCGGGTAAAGGCAACCTCATTTCCGGCAACCTTCAATTTGGAATTCGAATTGCGGCGAATTCCAACATCGTTGCCGGTAACTTAGTCGGAATGGACGTCACCGGGAAAGCTGCGTTGTCCAACAACGAAGGGGGAATCCTATTAACCGATAACGCGCTTAACAACCGAATCGGCTCGAACGCAGACGGAATCAACGATGCACTGGAACGCAACGTGATTTCCGGAAACAACAAAGCCGGCCTTCGGATCTTCTCTTCCAACAGCAACCAGATCGCTGGAAATTGGATTGGCGTCGGAGTGGATGGAACGAGGCTTCAAAACACTGAGTATGGCATCCAAGTTGACACCGGATCCACGGCGAATGTAATTGGTGCAAATGCAATAAACCAAGGTCGGGAGGCCGCAAAGAATGTAGTCTCCGGCAATGGCGGATTTGGCATCTATGTCTTTGCAGGCGTTGGAAATCTAATCTCTAGCAACTACGTTGGTGTATCACCGAATGGGCGTAATGCTATTGCGAATGCGCGCGACGGAATTGTCCTCGCAGGTGGCAGCTCGCTCAATGAGATCGGGAGGTTTGGTGGAAATGTAGTTTCTGGCAATTTGAAAAATGGCATTTTGATTGTTGGCTCAAATGCAAATACAATTTCCAAAAATACGATTGGACTTTCTGCGGACGGTCAGCGAGCCGTACCAAACATCGAATCCGGTGTCGCTATTAGCGGAGGGTCTCAATTCAACATTGTCGGCACGAATAACGACGCAACTACCGACGATGAAGAGCGCAACGTCATCTCCGGGAACCGACTCCAAGGTGTCTCGATTATTGGTAGCCAAACCGATAGTAACAGTGTTGTCGGTAACTTTGTCGGTACCGACGTGACCGGTATGTTCTCGATACCAAATCAGGCTGACGGAATTGTCGTTTCGGACCAAGCCTCCAAAAACGCAATTGGCGGTGTGGCTTCGGTGCAACGCAATGTCATTAGTGGAAATGTTGGTTGGGGAGTTTCGATTCAAGCAAACTCCCGAGACAACTCAATACAAGGCAACTGGGTCGGGCTTGCATCAGATGGGAGCGACGCGTTGGGGAACTCCCAGGGCGGAATCAGCATCAATCAGTCGATCCGAAATGCGATAGGTAATGGTACCGCAGCAGGCTCAAATCTTATCGCCTACAACGGGAATATTGGCGTACGAGTCATCCATGCGAGTTCGTATGGCAATTCGGTTTCGCGAAATACGATTACGAAGCATGATGTCGCGCAAATTGACCTTGGGGACGATGGACCGACGCTCAATGATTCCGGCGACCAAGATGCTGGCCCAAACGAATTGCAGAACTATCCAGTAGTTTATTTCGTCGCCACCTCCCAAAGTAGCTCACAATTGGTAGCAACAATGAATAGCACGCCTAGCAAGCTATTTCAAGTAGAGTTGTTTAGCGAAGAACCTGGAGTTCTTGCTCATCGGTTCTTAGGAATGTTTCCCGTAATAACTGATGCGAGTGGCAATGTTCAATTGATCCAAGAATTGCCAATCGCCTTGCCGTTGAATTCGAGGGTTTTCGCAACCGCGAGAGATCCTTTAGGCAATCAGTCGGAGTATTCGCATGCCAAATCTGTGATTCGGTTGCTTCCTATCGTTGCATCCGCCACTCAATTTCGGGAAGGCGACCCAAATATATTGGTTACAGTATCCCGTCCGACTTCGGATACGAGTTTCGATCTCATCGTCGACTTGAGCAATTCAGCAATCACACAAATATCGTTGCCGACTCAGGTCATCATACCCGCCGGGCAATCAAGTGTTCAATTCGCCATCTCCATCGTGGATGATCTCGTTCCCGAACCTGTCCAAGAGATTAGTGTTATTGCGACGACACTTACGGGCGAACCAGCATCGCAACTATTGAGATTTCGATTGTTGGATAACGACTCAAACTGGCATAATTATGCTTTGCCGTTGGATGCAGACGGGGACGGGGGAATCACGCCGCTCGATGTATTGTTGATTATCAATTACCTCAATTCGAATGCCGACAAAAACTTAGTTGCGGCCAGCGTTCCAAATCCGAGAATCTTCATCGACATCGACGATGATTTGACGGCCTCGCCGCTAGATGTGCTACTGGTAATCAATTTTCTGAACAAAGGAGCGTCCGGCGAAGGCGAACAAGACGCATCCGCACTTGGGCCCAGCTCATTTGGATCAAGTTCAATTGCCATTGGCTGGGATTCGCATGCAAACGAGACCTTGGTCGTTACCCGAGACGAATTCTTTTTCAAGGTGCATCGTCGCACACGCTTGCCCTAGCATAATCCCGGAAATGCAGTGGTGTGCCGATCGTTTTCTTGGGTAACATGGTAGATTAAGGAGGAGAGACTCACAACATATCCCGATGAGGAGATTTGGTTAGTGATTTGCTAGTGAATTCGATACTCGAGTCTTGAGGTACGTTATGTCTGCCGCAGACAAAAACAAATTGGACCCGGAAAAGGACCAGGGCGAGCCGAAAGTGCGGGGTTTCGAAACGATGGATTTTTCCTCGTCGACCAATTCCGGTCTGTCCGCCCCGCCATCGACACCAGTCGACGCATATGCTACGCAATTTGGAGATCGAAACTCGCCTAATGCGGAATCCAAGAAACCGGGAATTGACGCACCCATTTCCTCGTCGGAAAAAGAGAATTTCCCGACGGATATCCCGGGATTTGTTGTGGAGAGTGAGTTAGGGCGCGGGGCGTTTGGGGTGGTGTATGGCGCTCGAGATCAGTTGTTGGACCGCAAGGTAGCCATAAAAAGGCCCCTCATTAGCAATCCAGTGCATCGGCAGCAGTACATTGACGAGGCCCGAAAGGCGGTCAAACTAGATCATCCATCGATTGTGCCCATCTACCAGGTAGGAATGACTAACAACGGCGAACCCTTTGTGGTTCAGAAGTTGATCGAGGGTTCGACGCTTCGCCAATTGCTTCAGAATGGCGATTCGCGATTGCCGATTCCGCAAACGATGGCCATCATGCGGCAAGTTTGTTCGGCCGTCGACGCGGCGCACGCAGCGGGCATCGTTCACCGGGACCTGAAGCCTGAGAACCTTTTGGTCGAACCGGATGGGCGAGTTTACGTAGCGGACTTTGGGCTGGCGATCCTCGAAGATGACGAGCAGAACAAGAAAGGGCGAGAGGTCGCAGGCACGCCACTCTATATGTCTCCCGAACAATTTGCAGGCCGCGTCGAATGGCTTGATGGTCGATCGGACATATGGGCTCTGGGCGTTATTTTGTACGAGTTATTATCTGGTAAGACACCATTCACGGGCTCGTCGCTGAGCGAGTTGAGGGATCAGATTAAGAATAAAGATCCAAGGCCTATACACCAACGCGACCCCAAGATCCCGGGAGCCTTCGACGCGTTGTTTAGAAAGTGTTGCGCCAAGAGTGTTGGAGATCGGTTTGCAAGTGTACGCGAGATGATAGCCGAAATGGATACTATCACTGAATCGTTGCCTTTCTTGGATACAGTCAATATGCCGTCGAATTCGCGAACCGGTGCCTTCAAAGCATTGAGTTCGGCGAATGCTTCAGGAGCAAATTCGAATAAAGTAGGGCTAAGTTCAAGCGGCGGAAGCGGTTCTGGCAATTCCACCGTGCGTAACTCTTTAGGCGGTGTCACTCTTCGGAATTCGAATACACTTTGGAGACCCATTGCTCTTTTCTTCGTCACTGTCGCGGTCTTGGGAGGGCTCGTGGGTACTGCCTGGTACAACAAGTTTGGTCCGTTCGCCACGGTTGAGTCGCCAGGAAAATCGGGCTCGAATTCCAAAAGCAACGAATCCGAGACGCCGCCGGACATCAAGAATTCTTCAAACGTTGATCCAGGTTTGCCAAACGAGCCGGAAAAGAAACTGAATCCTCCCAACGTCGAGCCGCCGGCGCCGCCACCCAGCAAACCTTTTAAAGTTTCCTTAAGCGGAAAAGGAACCCACGATTCGATCGCCGCAGCGATCGCCCAATCCTCTGCTGGAGACACGATCAACATCCTCGCAGGAACCTATCGCGAATCTATTGTTATCGATCGTGCAATTAAGTTGGTTGGAGAGAGTGGGACAAAGATCATCTCGACGGAGCAGGCATGCTTAAAAACTCAGGGTGATAGCAATGTCGAAATTGAAAAAATTACGTTCGACTCACAAGCACCGAACTGCAATGCAATTGAAGTAGCAGGAGGGAAACTGTCCATCCTAGATTGTGAAGTATTTGCAAGTTCGCCAGAATCCTACAACTGCGTCAAGGCAAGAGCGAATGCCACTTTCGTTGCGGAGAAATGCAATTTTCAATCGACCGTGCACGCAGCTGTGTCGGCGGAAAAAACATCGACGATCGCAATTCGCGATTCAGGTTTCAATTTTTCCGGCAACTTGGACCGCGGATTGAAACGGATTGGAATTCAGGGGATCGGGGCAAAGGGTCTAATTCAACGATGCCGATTCATCGGCCCTTGCATGGGCGGCATTGACTGGCTCGACAGTCCCGACCAAGTGCTTAGGATCGAAGGATGTGAATTTGACAATTGCGATATCGGCATCCAAACCAAAGGATGCGATCTTGTATCAATCAAGGGATCTGCCAACCAACCTTGCGAGGTCAAGAACGCAATTTACGGATTGAGCATCAAGCAGAGTAAGGTGGACCTATCGATGGTCAGCTTAGAAGGATTTAGCGAAAAGAACAGGGTCGGATTGCAAGCAACGGAAGGCTCCGAAGTGAAATGCAAGGATTGCAATGTCTTTGGGTTTGCGTGCGGGATTTTGGTCAACCAGAGTACCTTCCACGCCGACAACATTGCGATACGCGAAAC
>JANLUJ010001028.1:0-1977 GCA_031363425.1 Pirellula sp. | reverse complement strand
CACAGGAAGTATTGTAGACCTAATCGCTTACCAAATCCCCACAAGGCTTAGCCTAAATCCGTGCCATTGGCTGTCGGAGGTAAAGACTGGGTTCGAACCAGCTAGTATTCTTGCGTTCCGATTTTGTTCCAATACCAAACCAAGATCGGATGCTACTAGCCCCTGATAGCCAGCATAAATCGAAAAACGCCTTGATAATCCTAACGAACCACCTAACTGAAAATCCAATAGCTGCGATGTGATCCATTCGCTTGCGACGGATTCTATCGGAGCACCCGAGGAATTAGCAGCCTGGGCAACTCCAAAAGAATCATTGCTCAGCATCGCCCATTTGCAGGATCCGAAAACTCTACCATTGTCATTCGAGAGCAACGTTCCTTCCGCGCCAATTTGCCCGCCAGCCATCGTGTTCTCAGCTCGAGAAAAAAAGCCGACCCTGCTGCTGCTGCTGGAAGATACATTGTCCACGACATCGTATATTTCATCTACCTCGAAGAATCGAAAACCGGTCAACAGTCGTATCCGAAACGGCGTGCGATACACAATGTTCGCTTCAAAACTACGCATCTTCGTATCATAGAGAAGACTGTTCGAGTTGGTGGGATTGATGGGCACTGCCTTATAAAACAACGGTACGACTTGGGTTGCGGTCAAGGTTTGCTCGGCTGACATATCGCTTGCCTGAAAGAACCGCATTTGAAAATCAACGGGGCGTTCTCGAAAAAGATTGTAAAAGCTAAATGTTGTGTCGAGTCCGTCTCCGCTGGATCCTTTTAGTTGGTTCGCGTTTAAGAGGACGTTTGCGCTCTGGTCGAAAACCAAATTCTGTGAATTCGGTGTCTGTCGACTTAACCAAATTGCACCGACTTCGATTCCGAAAACCGGCTTGAATCGCTGAAGTGAATTGCAATCCAATGCAGCTTGGTTGCAAATCATCCAATCGGGTTGTCCGAACCAAGGGTCTTGGGGCTCTTGCACTTGCTGCTGTGCATAAGGCTGCTGTGCATACGGCTGCTGTGCATACGCTGTGACTGGATAGAAAAACAGGAGAGCAAGGCCGACGGCCATCGCTCGAATCGAGTACAGTCTGGATCGGCAATTTCGCATCACGGCACCTCCTTGTGCAGATGAATGAGAGCAACTGCAATGTATTCGGCTTGGTCGCCCCCTCCCATCCAGAACGTTCGCCTTGCGACCGTCAATCGAGAAAAGCGTCACAACTTTACATGGAATCTTTGGCTAATACGATCGTAGGAATGGTTATCTCGATTGGAATGAGGATGGCATGACAACCGAACGCGTTCCGGGAGGTACTCTCAGGTTCTGCATTCCAGATGCTGGAAAATATTCCGAAGTCTTCGTAGGCGCTGGTAAATCCAATCGATCGCGATCGCTCGGTGACGATTGCTTTTGCAACGGAGCTGGCGGAACGGATTCGTACGACTTGGGTGACGAAGGTTCCGGTTGAATCAAGTTCTTGGGTGTTGCGAAGGTCCTTGGCTGCATTTCGAAAGTGTTCGGTTGTGCCAGGGGACTTGACATTGGAACTTGAATCGGGGCAACATCCATCGATTGTCCGCCGCTTGGGGACGTGTAATACTCTTGGCTATACAGTGGAGCTACATTAGTCGTTCGCATCGCAACGATTCGATTACTTGGGGGGGCAGTCGCGGAGCCATAGAAGCTCGACATCGATTCCCATGGTTTCCAAAAGGACCCGCCACTTGCACTATTGCAGCGACCTTCTTTGCAAGCGTGATAGCCCTCGCTGTAACCAAAACCATGGTATCGGCCAAGGTAATTGATTGGCGAAAACCTGTCTGAAGGCAATTGAGCTTGGGCCGCAACGCCGAAAGCGCTGACAATAGCTATCGAAAGGAATCGCGTTAGCATGATCATCTCATCCTTGAATGTGGCATCGCTCCATGGAAGTCCATTTGCGTACTCAATCGTCAAAGGGGCATATCGAAGATTACC
>JANLUJ010000994.1:0-3187 GCA_031363425.1 Pirellula sp. | reverse complement strand
ATTTGTAAATTTGAGCCTGAGGCGCTAGCCGATCTTTTGGGAATTTATCGGCTAGCGCCTCAGGCTCAACTGGTAGGTTTCAGCCTGCCGCTCGCCCTATTGAGACAACTGCTCTACTATTGCCATTCGATCTTGGTCATTCCATTCCCCTCGACGATCTGAAAATGAGTGTTGACTTGCACATTTTCGAATCGCTGCGATTGGCCGGAGGGCCATGAAACCTCAACCGAGTCGACAGCAGAATTGTTTCCTAACCCAAAGTGGATGATCTTCTGGTTGGTCACCAAATACCCGCAGCCAGCGACCAATTGCGAACTGCGTTTCACACTTCCGGATTGGATTGTGATCGTGACTCCAATCGCATCGCGATGCGATTGAGTTCCGACACAACAAAAATCGATAAAATTCCCGCTGTCGCTCACATTCTCCATGAGTTTGGCTGTAACCTCCAAGTCGGTAGTCACAAAGTCTGGGCGACCATCACGATTGCTGTCGATGAGTGCGAGTGCTCGACCAAGTGCAGGCTTAGAAAAGAACGCATCGTCCTGATAGATTTGCTCCGTAAAAACACCTTCTTGATTCCCAATAAAAAATTGCGGACGCATTCGGTAAGGCCGGTCCGCATGTGTTAAATCATCGATGTGACCATTGACCAACACCAAATCCAACGTACCGTTCAAATCCGCGTCTAAGAACTGAGCGCCAAAACCGAGCATGTCGAGACTCGGGGCGACAAGCTTGGCTGCGCTGCTTGAGTCTTGGAAAAACCCATCTTCTTTTTGAAGATAGAGCGTGTTGTATTCGCCTAGAAAATTGGTTACTAACAAGTCCATTCGCCCATCTTGATTGACATCACCAGAGGCAATTCCCATGCACGCTTGAGCTCGTCCGAGTGAATCAAACGCAAGCCCGCGCTGCAACGCTTCGTCTTCGTATACGATCCCTAATGGAGATTCGCGACTGGTCTTGGGTTTTAAATACAGATTGGCGATCTGATCATTCCCAATGAAAATACTTGGCAAGGCTTCCCCTGCCTCGCGAAAGACAACGACACCCAACGCGTTGCCTTCATGTACGGAGTTGCCCATAACGCTTAGGCTAATATCGTTGAGAGTTCCTCGGTCATTGGCCGTTAGCATCCGGCCTTTGGATGGCTTGAAGACCGTCGGAGGGCAAGTGCGTGGCAAGCCATTGACGTTGCACAATTGATCATAAACCGTATCGCCTTCAACGTACCTGGCATCGTAGACTTCGGCCTGTCCGTCATTGTTTAGGTCTGCAATAAAATTGCTAACGGTCCAAGCGTCATCTGGCGAATCCATAAAAGTATTTCCGTCAAGCCAAGTACCATCGCCTTGGTTGATCCACCATTGATTCTTGCCGACGTTGGCCACGTAGATGTCATCGAAGCCATCGTTGTTGATGTCACCAACGGCTACACCTTGACCGAAAGCCGCCTCATGAATCCCCGATGCAGCGGTAACATCTTCGAAGCGTGCTTCGTGCGGCTGAACGACTGTGCCTCGATTCCTCATGAGTTTGTCGCTGTGAGTACTGTCGTTTCCGTCGACAGGCCAATTGACTCCTTGTGCAAAGAACAAATCGGGCCAGCCATCGTGATCAAAATCAAGAACACCGATTCCGCCACCAGTTGACTCAAACATTCGCCTTCCTTGGATCGGCGGTTGACGTGAAGCGAAGTAAACGAAATCCAATCCAGGATCTATCTCGTGAAACATTGAGGCTGGTCCTTTTTTATCAATGCTGTTCTGTGACTCCTTAACAGGCTCCGAATCTTGAACGTTTTGAGGCCACTTTGGGAGAGGAAGATCGCGAAACTGATCTCCGCGAATGGTCCAACCGCTTGCCGATCTCATTTCCATGGTGGTTCCGTATTTCTTTTTCAACTCTTCCACGATCGAAAGCAATGGTTTGGACCGACCATTGAGACTCAACCCTAGACGCGTCCAAGCATAGGCCTCGGCTTGTCGTCCAAGTTCAAAGGTCTTTTGCGCCATGGTTTCAATAGGCGGAAAGTACTTCGTAGCTGGGTTTACTTGATCCAACGCAACGGTGAGCTGTTCGATCGTTTCCGCCCTTTTGGCGAAGAGCATTGATTCCTCGTTTCGACCCAAACGCACGAGCGACTGCGCCATTCCGTAGTTGGCGGCCGCGTGATCGGGATCCAGCCTGAGAGCTTCGCTAAAGCAACGCGCAGCGGAGTCAAACTGCTGATTGCTACGACACCAGTCCCCGCGAATCCACCAAATATCTGGATGCGAATCTGCATTCTTCGGCAGTGACTTTTCCCATTTTGGAATTGAATTCGAACGAGTCGCCAGGAGTATTCTGCCGAATTGGACGTGCGCCTCGACGAGATCTGGAAACTGCTTTAGTACATCATTGAGGAGCAATTCCGCTTCTTCAAATTTGCCTTCACGAACACGAGTTTTTGCAATTCCAAGTTTTGGCAGAGCATCTGTCGGATCCGATTTCAAAAACCTTTTTAGCTCATCTTCATTCTCAATTGGTTTTGCTGGGTTGCCTACCGCTTGCATTCGATCGAAATCCCACTGATCTCGTCGAGTGAATTGAACAATGCTAGGCAAGGCGTCCCAGCGACGTCCCAACAAGTGCAGTACTTCAATGAGCCTTTGTCGAGCTCGATCATTCATGCTATCGAGCTGGATACTTTTCTCCAGCCTCTGCAGACACGGGCTCATCTTGCCTTGAAAAAACAAGACTTCACCGGCCGCCCAGCGTGCAACGGAAGCTTGAGACCGATCTTCATTCGAGACTAGATCATAGTACCGAAGCGCTTCGTCGAGTTCGTTTAGGCGTTGGCATGACTCTGCCGTTTTCATCAACACCGCATCGGATTTCTGATCCGTCGCCAATAGTTTTTGGCCGATCTCAAATGCCTTGTGAAAGTCATTTTCAGCAAACGCCTTGTTAAGTTTCTCGACTGACGGCGTTTCTGTCATCAAGAACGAACTTAATAAAGCTATCAAGGTTGCGAATACGAGTCCAACGCCGAGAAGGACTTTTTGTTTTTTTGTCAAACGATTATTCTCCCGTGGATAGCATTTGTTGAGTCTTTGATTGGTTCCAAACGCAAATCGATTAGCGTGAATGCGTAAGGATTGTTCCAACGGTTCATTTTTGACTAGTGATGTGTCAGGTCATG
>JANLUJ010000983.1:0-3074 GCA_031363425.1 Pirellula sp. | reverse complement strand
CTAAGAAAATTTTTAGATACACCTTCCGAAACGTTAGCAGCATCGCAAGCACAATGGGAAAAGGAGTATGTGGCATGGACAACACTCAAGCCATCGACGGTAAAGTCGATCAGCGGTGCGACTCTTACTATCCAGGACGATGCATCGGTTCTCGCAAGCGGTACGAATCCACCCACGGATACCTACGAGTTGACATTTAGCGATTTCCCGGAGTTTACTGCTATTCGAATTGAAGTGCTGCCACACGATTCCTTGCCAAAAAAGGGACCTGGCCGCGCAGGCAACGGCAACTTTGTTCTCAGTGAATTCGAAGCGTACTGGCAACCGAAATTGGGCGCGGAAAATACGTTGATATCGGAAACGTCAGTTGAGGAATCGATTCCACTTCAGAACGCGACGGCAACTTACGAGCAAATCGGAGCGGCCGACGGTAACCCTTACGGCAAATGGGCCATCGCTGCGGCCATCGATCGCGATGCGAAGGGGCCAACTTGGGGTTGGGGAATCATGGAACAGGTCGGACGCACCAACTACGCTGTGTTTGAACTCGCACCTGACACACCACGGAGTCTAAACAGGCAGTTGAAACTGGTGTTGAAGCAGAACTTAGACAACGTTAAGCATACCATCGGAAGATTTCGTATCGCGGCGACCAACGCCTCGCGTCCAGTTACCGCATCCATGGGTGTGCCGTTGGAGATCGAAAGTATTTTTCAAGTTGCTCCATCTGATCGTACGGAGGCACAACATGAGCAAGTTGCAAAGCATTATCGAACCATCGCACCTGAGCTTCAAGCGGAACGAACTCAGTTAGAGCAGCTAACCAAGGAGTTCGATCTACAGGACAAGAAAGTTCCTCGTACGCTGGTCACCAAGCATGTCGAGCCAAGGCTTATCCGAGTCCTCTCGCGAGGCAACTGGATGGACGAGTCTGGTGAAGTCGTCGAACCTGGTATCCCTGCGGTTTTCGGCAAACGAACCCAGGTTGATGGAAGACTGACGCGGATGGACCTCGCAAAATGGATCGTTGCCCCAGACAATCCATTGACGTCGCGAGTAGCCGTGAACCGATTGTGGAAGCTCTTCTTTGGATTTGGGTTGTCCCGCAAACTGGACGACTTAGGGGCTCAAGGGGACTGGCCCACGCATCCAGAATTGCTCGATATGCTCTCGATTGATTTCATGAATGCAGGTTGGGACCTGAAGCATACTGTCAAGTTGATGGTGATGTCGGACACATACAAACAGTCATCCTTGCCAAATGCCGCCGTATCCGAAAAAGATCCCTATAACAAATGGATATCGCATCAAGGGCGATGGCGACTAGATGCTGAGTTTATTCGCGACAATGCCTTGGCAATCAGCGGACTAATTGTTCCGTCGGTCGGTAACAATAACGGTCGGCCGTTCCAGCCCAAAGGCTATTGGGACTATTTGAATTTCCCGAAGCGGGAATGGCAGATTGGAGTAGGCGAGCAACTCTATCGGCGAGGGTTGTATACACATTGGCAACGCCAGTATCTGCATCCTTCGCTCCTGGCGTTTGATGCACCGGGACGTGAGGAGTGTACGGCAGAGAGAACGCGATCCAACACGCCCCTTCAAGCCTTGGTGCTGCTAAATGATCCTATCTACGTCGAGTCGGCTCGCGCGCTTTCGCAACGCATCTTAACGTCTAGCACCTCGACAGACCAGGAAAGAATCGAATGGGCGATTCGAGAGTCGCTTTGCCGTGAAGTGACTAGCAACGAATCCCAGTTGTTGTTGTCGCTATTGACGAAACATAGGGCTGAGTACGCTGCCGACACAGCAGCAGCGGATAAACTCCTTTCAGTGGGTGAGCATCCCATACCGACTGATGTAAATCGCATTGAGCTTGCGGCTTGGACGAGCGTAGCTAGGGCCATTCTGAACCTTCACGAGACCATTACCCGGAACTGAGGTCAACTATGCTTTTGCCATCCCCCATTGGACGCCGATCTTTTTTGCGTAGTTCCGGACTGAGCCTTGGGTCCATGGCGCTGGCCCATCTGTTGACTCAGTCTTCGGATTCGAGATTGCGCGCCGACGATTCGAATGGTATGGATGGTGCTCTAAAAACGTTGCACTACGTGCCCAAAGCCAAACGAGTAATCTGGCTCTACATGGCGGGCGGAATGAGTCACTTGGACACGTTTGACAACAAGCCCAAGCTGGTCGATCTCAATGGTCAACCGATGCCTGAATCGGTGACCAAGGGGCAGCAGATCGCACAACTGCAGGGTGCGAAGCTTAACTGCTTTGCTCCACAGCATCCCTTTAAGAAGTGGGGGGAGTCAGGCCATGAGATCGCCACGATTTGGCCAGAGCTCGCAGGCAAGTGCTCCGACGATTTGTGTATCATCAAGTCGATGCATACCGAAGCGATCAATCATGATCCAGCTCATACGTTCATGAATACTGGCTCCATGAATTCGGGGCGACCCGCGATTGGATCATGGCTACTCTATGGGCTGGGTGCTCAGTCGAAGAATCTGCCTGGATTTGTGGTCATGGTGTCGACGGGGAAATTCGGGCAAAGCCAACCCATTGCAGCGAGGCAATGGCATTCCGGTTTTCTACCAAGTCGTTTTCAAGGGGTAGAATTCAGGAGCACTGGGAGTCCGGTGTTGTATGTAGATCGACCAAATGGCGTTTCGGCTTCAAAGCAACGCGATTTGGTCGATGCCGTTTCGGCCCTCAATCGACTTGAAGCGGAGCGAAGCCGTGATCCGGAAATTGAGACACGGATTAGTCAATACGAAATGGCATTCCAAATGCAAACGAGCGTTCCTGATTTAATGGACATCAGCAATGAGCCAGCTCATGTGCTCGAGATGTACGGAACCAAAGGCGGCGATGGAAGCTTTGGATCGAATTGTTTGCTTGCTCGAAGATTAGCAGAGCGGGGCGTTGGGTTCATTCAACTTTATCATCGCGACTGGGACCACCATGGCAGCATCAAGGATCACATCGCTGGAACGGCTGCAGAAGTGGATAGGGGTGCATCCGCATTGCTATTGGATCTTAAGCAACGCGACATGCTCAAGGACACG
>JANLUJ010000952.1:0-3234 GCA_031363425.1 Pirellula sp. | reverse complement strand
TCGTGCTAGGTAGGGTTAAACCTGCCGGTCGCCTTAAGCTTGAGGCTTGAAGTGCTCTTTACCTAGACTACGCCAATGTGCTAGGCTTCTCAATGACCCACGGCGATTCTAATGGATAGGTCGCTCAATGAATGGATTTTGGAGAGGGAGGAGCCCTACTATGCACATTATTCGAATGGATATCGACCGGAAGAATTCCGCTGAGCACTTGCAGGTCGGGCCTCTTGGTTGCGGATTGAATGCTATCTTTGCGACTGCTGAAGCAAGCAGTTCTGCGATGACTCGGTTTATTAAGGGTTTGTTGTTTCGCGGACACTGTTCGAACGAATTGAGTTACGATGAGGAGTCCGAGACGATAGACGGATCGTTGCAATGGGCTGATGCGAGTGGCCACGTCCGTTTGATGTCCTATGCGGGTGGCTCGCCTCTCTTACCTTCCCAGTTCATTCATTCACCTTTGCATCCCTCTGAACGACCGATTCATTCGGATGATCGCGACCAAATTCGAGGGATTGGAAATATTTTTTGGGAGGGTGGCGACCAAGACGGTCGCTGGGATGACCTTCGCGGAGATTTACTCGGCATGGTTTTTTGCAGCCCGCTCGGCACTGTCTCACCTGAGAAGCTTTGGTGGGCGGCGGGTCGACTTGGAGTTCATGCCGCTGCCAAGAGCGAGCTAGATGAAGGATATCAACGGCTAAAAGCCGAAGAACAAGATTTGTTAGAGCGGCTTCGAAGTTCGGAAAACGTTGACCACGATCGCGCATGGTGGTCGATCGAGCGCGATCGGATTGCCGCGGAGCTTGCGCATGTTCAGGACGAGAACCTTCAAGCGTCAGCGAAAGCGGAACGATGTTGTCAGCCTTGTTCGCAGACTGGAAGCGAAAGAATTGCAGCTATTCAAGTTGAGATTGCTCGACATCGTTCTCTTCAACAAGAGTCCATTGTCGAAGAAGCCAACTCTCAGCTCAACGAACATCGCACGGAAGGACTGCGCGCCCATTCCGATTCAATGCTATTTAACAATGTCTCGTTGCATAACGCTGCATTTGGCAAGACAAAGTCGGTATCCGATCGGGCTGATTACGTCGCGGAGCGTCAGAGGCTTCAACACAGAGTCGAGCAACTGCTCGCCGAACAAGCCGTAATGGAAAAGGAACTTCATGGCTCAGCGTTCGTTCATGCGTCTCAACCTGGAAAGCGATGGGACGACACTAATTTACGGCAGCAGCACACACATGCTGAGGAGATGTTGCTTCGCTGGGATCGCCGCGCTCAAACCCATCGACGATTGGCAGAGGTTCAGTCTCACCTAAAAACACGATCTCCTTACCGTAAGACGACTGAAGGCTCGCTCATTCCACTTGCGGAAACGTATATACGCGAATTAACTTCCGGAGCTGTCCGGCAGTTGCCCCCTTGGGCCGTTGAAGCGTCACAGGATGCGCTACGTGTCGGCCCGACTTACGGCCATTCGTATTACGACAAAAGCCCTCCCACCGGCAATACTCGGCAGCGAAAAATAGTGGACCTGGCAATTCGGTTGGCAATCGCTCAATCAGCGGTGTCCCGGATTGGGCGAATTCCGATCTTGTTAAACGATTCCCTTGGCGGATTCCGAGGCGAATCGCTTGAGCAGATCTTGCACGTTCTATCTGCGTTCTCACGGGATGGACGGCAGCTTCTACTATCCACAAACGACGAATACGTCGCGAGAAGAATAGCTGCTCACGGCGGCACCGTATCGCGAATGATTGAGGTCACGCGTTATGCGCGCCCTAGTTATGTGCTTGACGGAAAACAGGAACTGGGTTTGCATCCTAGTATGGAACATTCGGCCATCTTTTCAGCGGACTACGACGCGCGGCCGTTTCGAATCGTTAACGCCGAATCGCCAGAAATTGAAATCGGAGAATTGAATCGACAATTATCTGGTTTTGCAAATGAACAATCGACGGGTTCGTGGTGGTTGACCAATGGAGCACGTCTGCAACCACAAACTCAACGAGTTGACAGGCCCGTGGAGCACGTCACTGGCGGCAAAAGGTTCTTCCTGCACATGGATAGTCCCGTGCAAGATGCACCGGGCGTAACGTCCCAGCTGACGCGTCGATTGAATAGCGCAGGCGTTTTTCGCGTAGCAGACTTATTGCGAACTCCGTCTATGGAGCTAAGCACAATGGTTCAGGCAGAACCCGCAATGATCGAGCAGATCAAACGGGTCGCAGAGCTAATGTGTGGAACGCAGCAACTTCGCGCGTTCGACGCACAAGTTTTAGTCGGTTGCGGAATCACAAGGCCTGACGCTCTACGCACTATGCCAGCTCCTGAGCTCGTGCAACGTGTCGAGTCCTACCTTTCCTCAACTGCAGGTCAAGACTTGCTGCGCGGTGCAACCTCATTTGAGGTTTCAAGGATTCATAACTGGATTGCCAATATTCGTCGTTCGCATAGAACTCGAATGGGCGAAGAGGTTGTGTCTATTCGATCAGATCGACATCGAATTCGCGATCGAGATCGTCGAGTGAGTCGGGATTCGAGCTACGAGGCGAGACCTAGAGTTGTTCGATCTACTGATAATAGCGATCTGAATGGTCGAAACTCGGTCCTTGCTGGCGGAGAGGGTGTGGTCAGAAGTAATCGGACTAGGTCGCAACGACTCTCACCAGTTCGGGCCGCCAACGCGGCAGCAGGAACTCAATGGAAATTCTATTTGGATGTCGAAAGCCCTGTCGTGGATGCGCCTAGTATCGGCCCGCGAATGGCGGAAAGACTTTTGCCACTAAGAATCGCAACGGTAGGTGATTTAGTTGCAGCGAATGCTGAAAGTGTGGCTACGCAACTTGCTGAACGAACGGTTTCTCCAGAAATTTTCCAACAGTGGCAGCATCAAGCGCTTCTGGTTTGTCGAGTTCCAAATCTGCGGGGGCACGATGCTCAGCTAATTGTGGGTTGCGGTTTGTTGACTGCCGAGCAGCTTGCGGCTAGTGATTCCTCAGAGCTTTTTAGCAAGGTAGTTCGATTCGCGAGTAGCAAGCAGGGTGTCCGAATACTTCGCGGATCTAGCGCTCCCGACATGGCAGAAGTGTCTGACTGGATACAATGGGCTCAAAATTGTCGAGCCGTGAGAGCGGCGTAAACGAGTTATGTGTGGCACGTGGGTAGCCAAAAAGCCCGAACGATCCACCGGTCAAGCCGGTGGGATTCAGAAATACCGCAGGCTTGTCCTGCTGG
>JANLUJ010000951.1:0-2243 GCA_031363425.1 Pirellula sp. | reverse complement strand
CAGACCCGCAATAGTATCCGGTTTTGATGCTAAAGCCAACTCACTTCTTTTTTCGATACTTCTCGGCGAACGCCACCATCTGGTTCCCATGCTCTGCCTGGTAACCGAGGGAATTGCAGGCTCTGCCGCCGTCGCATCGTTAAATCCAAGGACGCGGGAGGCGGAGCCTCGAAGACAGTCCGTTCCCAGGCAGGAGCCTGGGAACGAGTGTATTCATGGTGGCGTTTGGCGAGAAGTGTCCTTTTTTCCGTGTCTTCCGAGTCTTCCGTGGTTTCTCGTATTGATCGTCACGACCAACTGGCGACGTGTTTTTGACGCGCGGATGCGGCTAATACTTGACCTCTTCGCCGCCATTAATTGTCACGATTCCTTGCGAGACATTGGAATCAATTTCTTTCTTAAGAAAATGAACGGAACCATCCAACATCAAAGCGTTTCTGCCGAAAATGTGCGGTGCTTTGACTGCTGACAAATAGCTCAACAAGCTTTGGTCACTTGGTTCGGCCCAACGCACTGCGTCTTGCTTATCCGTTTCGACAACGCAAACGGAGTTGCCGGTTCCGTCGACGATGTCGCTAAACTTCACGGTCGCACTTCCAGGAAATGCACTCGAGGGGTCATCGATGACTTGATAGGTAGTCAAACCGTTACCAAGCTTAGAAGAAGGGCATTGGTAAGCAGAAACATTTTCTTCCAAAAGAAAAGCGTTTGCCGGATCGTCCCAAGGTTTGTTTAAGTCGATTCTCTGATACAAAGCCCTTTGCTCCATATATGGCAGAATTAAAGTTCGCCAACTGTGTAGCCTGTGGCCGTTTGCGTCTACGGTATAGGCAGGAGGCAGTACTCCAAACTCACTATGGTAGTTGTGGAGCGCAAGCCCAATCTGCTTGAGATTATTGCTGCACTGCATTCGGTGTGCAGATGAAACTGCTGTGGGATACATAAACACTGCTAAAAGACCGCCGCATACCAAAAAACAGCCGAGCAAGCTCGCTAAAACCATGGCAACTATAACTGCTACACTTGTACCCGTCGTCGAACGCTTTGAAGCAGGTAACTCGTAGTTTGACGGTAAGTTGCTAGACATTGCGCTTCGCTTGTTAGAAAAAACCTTTGTTCAATACTCCAAAATCATTTTAGCTTGTTTGGTTTTTCTATGTGCTTGGTGTTGAAATTCACCGGTGGAATCACGAATGTCGAATCGCCTCGCCACTTAGAAGACGCCTGGTATTAGGCGTGAGCGAACCTTTTGCATGTATCGTTGGTATTCGGGATCTTGTCCTAAGAGTCTTTCCTCGGCCATGATGCGCGGGATCTTGATCGTGTACAACGTCGCAAATACACATAGGTTCCAGATTGTCGGATTGAGCAAAAAGAATCCCGTATGCAACAGAACGTAGCCCATGTAGATGGGATGCCGAACCAAACGATACGGTCCCGACATGCATAGTCCACGATTCGCCGCAACCACCCCGAAGCGACGGCCAAGAGTGAATTTGGATACGAGCTGCGTCGAGAGTCCAACGATCGTCAATAGGATTGCAACTTTATCCCACGAATGAGATTGTCCAGGAAATGGTCGAGCTAATAGTGAAAGACAAGTTGCGGAAAAGGCCAACGCCCAATCTCCTGGACGCATCGAGAGGTTTTTTGCTCCACGTCGAAACATAACGAGCACGACCATCATGGTTTCGGTGATCAGCAACATGAGGTCGCCAATTACCACACTTTGGCCAAATCGGATCGACGTTCCAATTGAAACAATGAGTGCTTGCAAAAAACTTCCAAAAAGAATCAAAATGGCCGCCCGCTCGAAAGTATCCAGTACCCTGGATCGAATTACCGGGTCGGTCCACCAGTTTCTCCATGCATCGGAGCATGCAAACGTTGGTTCACTATTCGATGGTATTGAGTTTTGCATAATACTGTGCGGTTCGGTGGTAGCATGGCCCCCTGGGCCGTGATTCGTAGTAGATTGGCCGCCGGGCCAGCTCTTGGGCTGTCCACAACTCGTAGGCCTGCGGAGCTTCATCGCTCTCGGCAAGAGCGACCCACTTTGGGTCGCAACTACTTGGTGTGGCGCAAGCTACAAGCGTCCAAATTCTTTGTTTGGTCTATGGAAATTTACCTCGCAACCTTGTCCAGGCAGTTGATTCAGCCGGAAATGCTCGCCTAAAACTCCAGGATTATCTCAAGATTGCTGGATTTGCAGGTAATGCCGACTTTTTTAAAACTCGTTTTGG
>JANLUJ010000918.1:0-4407 GCA_031363425.1 Pirellula sp. | reverse complement strand
GGGAAGCGGACGCTTGCACAGGGATCCAGCTGCAGGTGCGGTCATTTCCACAGTTGATGAACATGGAAGAAGCGTCTCGGAGGAAAGCAGGCTAATTCATGAGCGACACATAATCCTTGTGAAAATCGCAGGACTTTTCTGTGGGGGCCGCCTTGATCGAATTTCGTCCAAAGACGCTGCTCTACTTTGAAGACTTTGGTTCCGCGGTCTGTGACATTCTGTGTTCGCCGCACGGGGGGATGGGGTAGACTGATAGCAACAGATACGCCGGGGATGCATATCGGATCAAAGCAATTATTTCGTTGTTCCTGGACAACCTTGGTGGGACAGATTGTTTTTCGTTTCGTCGATTAAGGGCTTATGCTATTCATCTTTCACGTTCCTTTACCGATTTCCTTCCCATATTCATTGTCGCGGTTTTGTTGCTTCAAGGATGCCAGGTTCCCTCAGTACCGGAATCGATGATACCAATCACCTTTGAGCATTTAGTCCAAAGCGAGGGCACAGCCGAAGAGATCCGCGTGGTCAATAGTCGCGATGGTACGGTCGTCCTAAAAGTAGAAGGGCCTAGATTTAAAGGCTTCATTCGCCTTTACGAGACAGCAACGAACCAACCCATCGGGCCGGAAATCGCCCTGGCGGGAGCTGGAGTATCTTATAGGCTTACATCATTGGCCGTCGCCCCTGATAACATGACGGTCGCCGCGGCAATCGGTAACTTCAGCAACGATTGGGGAGAAGTCACGGTCTGGAATGCGACGAACGGCAACATGGTCGCCCAGTATGAGGGACCACCCTATCTCGGCGAAGTTTTCGACGTGTCATTTAGGGCTAACGGCAAGGTCGTCGTGATTACCACAGGCCCTGCTGGCGGAAAGTGATGATATTAAAATCACAAGGAACAGATTCGTTTATCTAGATTAGACGCGATCGACGTTTCGCATCCGTTTCGGTGTAGGTTGGATCATAATAGTTCGCTAAATTCGAAGCGATCGTGCCACGGCTAATCACACCGTTTAGAGCAGTCAAATCGTATTGGTCGAGCACTGGATGACTCCATTTGCTCTTCGAAGAAAACAAATCATCAAGATCGAAGCTGTCGCCGGTGGGGGTGGGAAGAGACGGATCATAATTTGCGATCACACCCTGCGCGCTGTAGGTTAAAGGTGCACTCAACGACGGGTTGGGTGTGTTGCCTTGAAATAAATAGACGCTACGCTGTTGCTCGGTTGGCGAAATTCTTTTGCTGTATGAATTGCCAACCACTTTTGCCATTCCATCATTTTCGATAAGCAACGCAGTCTGTTCGTTAACGCCAATCGCAAGAGGTAATCTTGGAACTAGATCTCGGGCGTCCATATTGGCCATGAACGTGAGTAGCCGTCCCTCGCGATCGCGTTGCATGAAGTGACTATCGGTGATGAGGTTGTCCATATATCTTAGAATAGTGTCATTCATGGGAGGGGTCGTTTCCTCAGGTGAAAGGAAACGGGAGTCGAGCCCGTTTGCAATTCGACTATCCAGAGGATTCGACAAGGCGTCTGGAGACGTGATTGTGCCTGCGATGGCCGAGAAATCGATTTCCCCCAACACGGCCAATCCCGCGCTCGTCCCACCGATCGGTGCGTTGCGGAGAACAGCCTTGTAAATCTCCTGCTCGACAGGGGTGTCATTCCAGAACGTGACATAGTTTCCTTGGTCCCCTCCGGCAATGAATATCGCCTCCGCCTCTCCAATAATTCGTGCAACATCAGGATGATTGGCTGCCGTTAGGTCGGGAATGATCAGCGTTGCTACTGAATCCAAGCTCGGAACCAGCCCGTCAATGTATCTGTTGTAGGCATTCGTGCCCGTGGCACGAATCACTAGAAAATCGCCACCATTCGCTTTGGCACCCATCCACTTAAACACTTCATCCACGTCCGTTCCCCCTCCCACAAGAGCCAGGCCGCTACTTGCGGGTAGAAGTTCGACTTCTATGTCTGCGGCATTACCGGCCACATAGTAACTGTAGGGCAGCTTCACGTTTCCCTGGACTGCAGCGCTCGCAATCCCACTGCTATCCAAGTTCAACCATGGCGTCGCCGTGAAAAGTCGCCGCGATTCCAGGGCCTCTATTCCTAGGCTCCTTTTTTTATCAAGTCCAAGGCGGGAATAATCATGTGATGAAAGACGCATAGGAGGAATTTCTGAGAAGAACGAGTAAAGGAAGTAGAAAACGAACTAAAAAAGAAGAGACGTACTGTAATTTGCGTACCCAGTCAAATGCAATTACAAAGCATGGGATGGACAAAAAACCAGGAATTCAAAAATGAGATCTGTAAGACTCGATTGTTCTTTGATTCCTTAACAAGTGGTTTAAACAACTGGTTCGTGGGACCCGCTCCCAGGCGATTGCTTAGGAACGAGGGCGTGACGGTCCCTCGAAACCGCTTGAAGCTGATAACGGAAAGTGCTATTTTTCGTCACGCAGTTATCAAGACGGAGCTCGACTTTAGAAAAACCGCGCATTCGCGAAATTTACTTCGAATCGCTTTTTTATTTTTCACCTAAGGCCAGCTAGGCACAACCTTGTGGAAATCGCAGAAGCCTGTCGGAATGGAAGCGGACGTTTGCACAATCGATGGGATTAGCAATTGCTACGGTAGCTGCTAGGTTGCTGGCTAGGCCGATCCGGCAGGAGTACGACGCTTTCACAGTTGTTAAGATAGCCTCGCATCCTGCCGAATTTGGGAAGCTAGCTAGCAGCTAGACACAATCTTGTGGAAATCGCAGAAGCGTGTTGGAGGGAAGCGGACGGATTCACAATGGAGCCAGCTGCAGTCGACGACGCTTTAACAGTTGATGAGCCTAGCCAGGATTCAGCCTCAGTCCAATCTGTGGAAGCGGTTGCTGGCTAGGCAGATCCTGCAGGAGTAAGACGCTTTCCACAGTTGTTGAGCTAACAGGAATCCCGCCTAAGTCCAACTTGTGGAAATAGTCTCTGATGGTTGCTGATCCCTAATTATTTGGCCAACTACTAACACCGTCGCTAATCCTTTATATGTTATCCGCAGTATGTATGCATCGTGAGACACGATCCGTGACACCGGCGGCGTTGAAAGCCCAATACGTATCATTGTCCCCATTACCAGACTGCAATCGAGAAAAATGACTCTACTGCGCGACCATTAACCATCGCTTCCGTTTGCTCAAGTTCAAGGGACGGTCAAATTGTACTTGACGTGGACATCGAGACCGTTCGAATCGGCACCTCCAAATTCAAGAATGTAATGGCCCGATGGCAAAGGAGGGACCACAGCCCAATAACCATCGGAGACGGCTAGCTTGACCGTTCCTTCAAATTGCGGACCCATAAAGCCAAAATACGCGTAAAGGCTATTCTGGCTGGGTAACTTGTAGGAAAAAACAGGGGATTTCAATCGCGAGCTCTGAACCGGGAAACCGTTAAGAGTTGCGAACCTGTTCGTTACTGCGTCGATGTTAGATTTCGCGATAGCTCGCAGTTTGGGGACAGTGTAATGGGTGGGTGGGTTAGTCGCATTATCCACGTCAGTGTTAATCAAAGGGAAGAACAAACTCTTTCCCTTCGGAACCGTGACTGTTCGCGTAGCTTCGCCAAATAACGTGGCAACAAGGAAAAAGTACTTGTTGCCAGGACCGATCCCGTCCGCCTGAAGGTTGGCCGCAAACTCGCCGGTACTATCTAATACCGCGTTTGTGTTCGTCATTATGTTCGGAATCCTGCTGGGAACATCCTTGGCCGGTTGTGCAAGTAGCCACTTCCACCAAAGCGCCGTTAGCTCTTCGTACTCACCGTTATCGTCTTGTCGATTCCCGTCGTCATTCGAACGGACTGGCGTGACAGTCATTGCGACCATCAGAGTTGTCACGCAAACAATCAATTGCCATAATCTTACTTTTTTCGTGCTCATCATAATGCTCCTTGAAAGAATGTATCTTGGTTGCCATCACACTGACGACTCGTCATCGCGATTATTTGTCCCCCTTTCTGGGATGTCGCCTGACGAATGACTAGATATCCCTCACAACACGCGGCGCCCTCCGCTGAATCAAAAGCAATGATCCCAAAAGCAGCGGAGCAGAACTGCGGAACGAATGCTCCAAGCCGATACGCTTCCACGTCCAAACTGTGAAGATCAGTCTAACCGATCCAACAGTCGCACGCCACTTGCACATGTGAACACAGAAGCACCGTCTCGGAAGGAATCGGACGCTTGCACCATGGATGAGCGTCTATGGCCAGACGCAAGACGCCTACGGCTATGTCCACATGTGGGAGGGAAGCTGGCGGCCTAGGGAAGCTGCTGGTTGCTGGCTAGGCATGTTAGTTCCTCCGCCTAAGTTGATTGCAAAGCTTGATACGCGACTCAGCAGGCATGCGCA